>CAZUSV010000021.1:0-39286 GCA_964622645.1 uncultured Anaerolineales bacterium | reverse complement strand
ATTCTGCTACTACATCATTTTGCCATTTTGTCCCGCCTTACGTTTATAACCTGATTTTGTAGTTATCGATTGCCCTCCCAATTTGGGATCATTAACCATTGCAGCCCTGACGGCATCGGATTTGGTTATCATTCCAACCCCGTGTGAATATTTCTCCATTCAAGCTTTGAATAACGTATTCGATCTAATCAACAAGATTCGTAGAGATCATAATGCTGAGCTTTGTTACCGGATGCTGATCACGATGTTCGATCTAAGGGGCAGCCTGCATAGTCAAATTCTGGAAAAGATCCAGAGCCACTATGCAGACCTTCTCTTCGAAACGATGATCGGTATCGATAGCAAATTGCGTGCCTGCCAAGTTGCCGGGGTGCCCATTACTGAATATGCGGCCTCCACACGCGCGGCGCAGCAATACAAGGCATTAGTGAAAGAGATAGTGGCTTATGTCCAATAGTGATCCTATCAACGAACGGCTTGGAGATCTGTTTGCCGAAGGCCAAGCCCCAAAATCAAAACCGGATGCAGAGGCGCAGGTCGCTGCGGAGAAAACCCAAGATATGGATGAGCAGTGGCTCGAAGCGCAGTTGAGTTCGCTTGACATCTCCACATTGAAGGATCTCCGCCAGCGCGTTGGCTGGGAAGATTTTCTCAACGCGATCGACCGCAGCGAGCGCATGGGTTTCTTTTTTGATGAACAGGGAGTGTCATCGCTCGGCAGTTCCTCTGAAGAAGGTAAGACCGAGGATGCAGATGGGCAGGTGGTTGAGGTGCCTCTTCAGATCAGCGATGAGATTCTAGGGGCCATGAAACTCGAGGGCGCAGATAGTTTACCTGAAGGCACTGCCGAATTGGTGTCATCCATCGCACAGCAAGTGTCCCAACATGTCGAGAACTTACGCCTGCTGGCTCAAGCTGAACAATATCGTGCAGAGGCGGAACAGGCCACGCGTCGCCTGACTCATGAGGGCTGGCAACAATATCTGCAGTCCTCGATTGCGCCTAATCCTGGATATTTCTATAATCGCAATCAGGTTGTGTCGCTGGATGCTCAGGCTGCAGGGCTGAAATCGGATGGCAAGAAGATCGATGTGGTTGACCTCTTAGTGCGTGGGCAGCCCATTGGAGAGATTTCAGTTGCCGACGCCAAGGAGAGCGAGCAAAAATCGACTGAGTTGATCTCCACGATTGCCAATCGGCTGAGCGGGCATGTCGAAAATTTGCGCCTGCTCGACGAAACCGAACGCAACCTGCGCCAGGCAGAAATATTGCGCAGCGCCAGCAGCGCACTCGTGGGTTTGCCCAGCCACCGGGATGTATTGCAGTTTATGGTCACGACAGCTAAAGAAGCCGTGGGTTGCGACTCGGGTGTGATCACACGTTGGGATAAAGGGCGCGATGCTTTGATTGTCGAAGCGATTACCATAACGGGATCCGAAGGCTTTAGCCAGGAAGAGATCTATGCTGAATGGATCGGAAGAGAATATCCCTTGCATGGATTTGATATGACCAGGAAAGCGCTTGAGGAATTAACCACAATCGTGATCAATGCTGATGATCCGCAGGCTAACTCTCAAGAATTGCAGCGCATGAAAGAAGATAACAGCGTCTCGGACCTGATGTCGCCCATCATATTGCGGGGCGAGGCGATTGGTTTGTTAGAACTCGAGAATGAATCTGAATCTCGCCATTACACTGACGACGAAATTCAGTTGGTAAAGGCGCTGTGCAACCAAATTGCAGTCTCTTGGGAAAACATCGAGCTTTTCAGCCGTACCGAGAAACGCGCCGTCGAGCTCGAGACCGTGGCACAGGTAAGTACCGCAGCAGCAACCATATTGGATCCTCAGGCCTTGCTGCAATCGGTTGTCGATCTGACGCAGTACAGCTTTGATCTGTATTTCGTATCCGTATTTTTGATCGAGCAGGATCATGCCACCTTGACCTTCCAGGCTGGCCCTGGAAAGGTCGGTGAACAAATGCTGGCAGAGCAGAGCACCCTGAAGTTGGGCCAGAAAAAGTCTGTGATTGCCAAGGCGGCGCGTACACGCGAAGTGGTGATTGTCGATGATGCCACAACACATTCTGACTTCATGCACCATCCCCTGTTGCCGGATACGCTCAGTGAGATGGCATTGCCAATGATCGTTGCCGATGAGCTGATTGGGATTTTCGACGTACAAGATGTAAACTTAAACCGGTTTAGCGATGATGATATCCGCACTTTTAGCACCCTGGCCTCCCAGACCGCCGTTGCCCTGCGCAATGCGCAGCTATATGCCGAGCAGATGGAGACAGTGCAGCGCTTGCGAGAGTTGGATGAACTCAAGTCTTCTTTCCTGGCCAATATGAGCCATGAGCTGCGCACTCCGCTTAACTCGATCATCGGGTTTACGCAGGTGATCATGGAAGGGCTGGATGGGCCCCTTACTGAGGATATGGAGACTGACCTGCAATCGATCCATGGCAGCGGGCAGCACTTGCTCTCGCTGATCAATGACGTCCTCGATATGGCCAAGATCGAAGCTGGCAAGCTGGCTCTGACCCTCGACTCGATCTTGCTCCCTGAAATGCTCGAGCATGTTCTGCAAACGCTCGGTTCCTTGGCGGTCGAAAAATCGCTCTCCCTGGAGTTAGATAGCCAGATGAGCGAAGATTTAGTCTTGATGGCCGATTCGGTTCGCTTGCGTCAAATATTCATCAATGTCATCGGCAATGCGATCAAATTTACCGAACAGGGTGGTGTAATGATCGAGGCAGAAAAAGTAAAAGATTCTATCTTGATCAGCGTGGTGGATACCGGGATTGGCATCCCGCAGGAGAATCTGGTCTCTATCTTCGAAGCCTTTAGCCAGGTGGATACTTCCACAACTCGCAAGGCTGGCGGCACAGGTTTAGGGTTGCCGATTAGCCGCCGGCTGGTTGAGATGCATGGCGGGCGTATCTGGGCGGAAAGCGATGGAGTACCTGGGGAGGGCTCCGTTTTCCGCATAGAGCTGCCTATCAAGGCCATTGAGCAAGATGATCAAGTTTAGACAGTTTAGTAACCTACACAGACAATGGAAGCGAGAGTAGTTGAAATGCAATTTGGAGTGAAAGGCAAATGACCAACAAAATCTTGTATATTGAAGATAATCCAGATAACATGCGCCTGGTTCAGAGAGCACTGGGAGCGCGGGGTTATGAGGTGCACGGCGCAGTCAATGGAATCCAAGGGCTTTCGAAGGCTGAGGAACTTGATCCAGATGTCATCCTACTCGATATCAATCTGCCCGATATCGATGGTTATGAGGTGGCGCGCCGGCTTAGGAAGAGTAAGGTAGCCTCATTGCATTACGTGCCCGTAATTGCGATTACGGCCAATGCACTCAGAGGTGATGCCGAAAAGGCGTTGGCTGCTGGCTGTGATGTCTATATGGCCAAACCGATCAACGTACGTGAGCTGTGGGCCAGGGTCGAGGCTTTTCTTCCCGAAGATGCATAAAATGTCATATATTGTCAATCTTCAATGCTATGATTGCGGAGATTTCTTCGACGCGTCGACCATTCAGACTTTCTGCCCAGATTGTCAGGCACCTTTGCTGGCACGTTATGATCTGGATGCCGCCCGTCGAAAACTCGATCGCGATGAGTTTCGTTCCCGATCTGCCGGGATGTGGCGCTGGCGAGAAGTATTGCCAGTCCACGAACTAGACAACATGATCAACTTGGGGGAGGGTGATACCCCCTTATTGCATCTGCCGAACCTAGGCTCGGATATCGGTCTTTCTCGCTTGTATGTCAAAGATGAAAGCCTCAATCCTACGGGTACCTTTAAGGCGCGCGGTTTAGCAGCTGCTGTCTCCAAGGCCAAAGAGCTGGGTGTGCCTAAAGTGATCATCCCCACTGCGGGTAATGCCGGTGGGGCTATGGCGGCCTACGCGGCGCGCGGAGGCCTGCGCGCCTACATCTTCATGCCTAAGGATACCCCCATGGCCAACATCCAGGAAAGTCGCATCGCCGGTGCTGAGGTGGTATTGATCGATGGCCTGATCAGTGAGGCGGCGGGTATGGCGGGCGTAAAAGCCAAGGATGAAGGCTGGTTCGATGTTTCCACATTCAAGGAGCCTTATCGAGTCGAAGGCAAGAAGATCATGGGGTATGAGTTGGCTGAGGATTTCAAATGGAGGTTACCTGACGTGATCATTTACCCGACGGGTGGTGGGACGGGACTAATAGGCATGTGGAAAGCTTTTCATGAGATGGAAGCTATGGGCTGGCTGGAGAACTCTCATAAGCCCCGTATGGTAGCCATCCAAGCACAAGGTTGTGCGCCAGTGATCAGGGCATTTCAAAATGGAACCCCCTTCTGTGATTACTGGACCGGCGCACAAACGATTGCCTCTGGGTTGCGTGTCCCAAAGAGTTTTGCTGATCAGCTCATTTTGGATGATCTGCATGCCAGTAATGGAAATGCAATTGCTGTGAGTGATCAGGAAATAATCCAGGCTCAGAAGCAACTGGCCTATCTAGAGGGCATCTATGCTGCGCCGGAAGGAGCTGCCACATTAGCAGGATTATTAAGATTGATCGAGGATGGCTGGGTAGATCCCGATGAACGCATCGTGCTGTTTAATACTGGGACTGGACTCAAATATATTCGCCAAGAGGCTTGATAAGTGGAGGTACTGCCGTGTTAGCCTGGCGCTTAAATCTGTGGTCAATGCAATACCTAAATGCAGTTCTGATCATCTTGATCATCTGTATTTACATCTATCGGCAAGACAGTAAAAGCCTCTCGAATCGCATATTTTTTGCTTATGGGTTTTGTTTGGCGATGTGGGCGTTGTTCGTATTCTTGCATAGGGTTGCTCCCTCCGCCGAGAAGTCGGAGACATTCTTCAGGATAGGGATGTTCTTCCAACCGCCGTCGATTGCATTGATCCTACTGGTTACCCTTTCCCTAATCCAGCTGAAAACCTGGCATCTGATCGCATTGCTGCCCTCATTGACCACATCTGCCATGTTTCTATTTGTGGACACGTTCAGTACGTACTGGACCCGTTATGGCTGGACCTATCAAGCGGGGGGTCTGTTCGAGATTTTGATCATCGCCAGTAATTTGGGCTTGACTTTCCTGATCTTGTTCGTGCTCGTCTCTCTGATCAGGAGAGTCAAGCAGTCCGCATTGAGAACCAAATTGCGGGTTCTGCTCATTGCTGTCAGTGCCTTTCTCGGGGGTATGGCAATAACGAACTTCTTATTGTGGATCAATCCCGACCTGCCTTCCTTCGACGGCATCTTCACTCTGGCCGAGTTCATCCTCATCGCCTATGCCCTGGCACTCCCCATGCAAAAGATCGCTATCTCCCCTGAAAGAGTTGAATACATGGGTGAGCTCTCCTAGCAATTTCTGCGCTTCCTGAACGCCTTTCGAGATTGCATTCCCGGCAGGGAGTTGGGTGAGCATAGCCTCCAATTCGAGGGATATTTGACCGTCATGGGTTTAGCTCCCTTTATATACTCCAGCGAGGACGAGAAACTGATTTTCGACTCCCAGAAATTCTCGGAAAAGAAGATTGGTGATGTGGTCGATCGTATGATAACGACCCTCAAATCAATACCAGACGGGAAAGCGGCATTTGGGGAATTCTCAACTGCGTTTATGATGACATTCGAATTCTTGAAATCAGAATCAATAGTCGCTGCAAATGATTGGCTCGCAAGGATGTTGCATGTGCACGGCGGATTCCTCGTCCAGAATGGAATCATGAATGGGTTTCCGAAACAAGATAAGTTGCCGACGTTCTTCCAAGATCTGCAGCCAGGCCAGGCGTATATCATCAAGGAAGAGAAACCGGATAACGCTTATCAAAAGCTCCGCGATGCGCTGAACTATGGTTTTGGCAGCTTACCCTGCCACCCCCCTATTTTCGGGCTTCTTCAAGGTGGAATAGGGCAGTTGATCACAAACTTCGTGCCAGAGTCTTGCTGCACTTCGATCGTCCCATTGAGTTGCTTGACCAGGGTGGATACTAATTGCAATCCGAGAGTATCTATCACTTCCAGAGTGAAGCCATCGGGTAGCCCGCTGCCATTATCATGTACACTCAGGCAGAGCGTTTCGCTAGATTTTCTGATGATCTCGACTTTGATAATTCTCTCATCCTGGTCGTCATCAAAGGCGTGCTTGATAGCGTTGGAGATCAATTCATTGAGGATCAATCCGCAGGAGATGGTGGTATCGATCTTTACGTAGATTGGATCGACTTCGAATTTTAGCTGGATAAATCTGCCTCCTACAGGCTGGCTGTCGATCAAGAGTTGAGATAGATCTTTTACATATTTATTGAGGGGGATATTGCTCAGATCAGTGGTCTGATACAGCTTATCATGCACAAGTGCCATGGCCTGGATGCGATTGCGGCTTTCATTGAAGATATTCTTGAGTTTGGGGTCGCTGATATCTTTGGTTTGAAGCCAAAGCAAGCTGGATACAATTTGCAAGTTGTTGCGGATGCGGTGGTGGATCTCCCGGAATAATTTCTCTTTCTCGGTTAGCGCAGTGCTGATTGTCTCTTGGTAGGTTTGCAGTTTCGTGATCTCGTGCAGCGTGACAATTTCACCCCAGATATCGCTAAGTTGTAGCTGAACGGGGGTGCTTGAGATTTCATAAGTTTGCCGGACTCCATTATGGTTGCTAATGTTGGCAATCATCGGTTCTGGGCTAGATCGAAGGATATTGTCCCATATCAAGCCATATTCAGGGGGACCTATATCGGTGATTTTCCGGCCGATAGCCTTTGTACGGGGAATTTGGAAGAAGCTTGTTGCTGCTGAATTCATATCGAGAACTTGGCTGTGTGCATCGAGAACAACAATGGCGTCTGCCATATGATCGATGATGGTCTCGCGGCGCATGGGCACGATGCTGCCTATTCGCAGGCGCTGGTTCAAGTTGAAGATCAGTACCACACTGATCCCGGACGCCAGGGGGGTTAGTTCGAGGCTAGGGATAATATCGTAATCCAACAGATCGAAAATTGTGGAGATAAGTGGTAGACAAACTCCCAATATCAGCAATGCCGTCTGCACTCGAAAGGCACTCAAGTATCGTCTCACGGTCCTCACATAGGGAGCCAGGCTGTTCGCAACCAGGGAATAGGCGAAAATCAAGAAGATCCAATACCCCCACCCTTTTGTGGTGTTTAACTCCATATAGGGGTTTTCGGGATGGAGATTGATTTGCCTCCAAAAAAGGCCGTGATACTCATTGGTAAAAGCCAGCAAAAGGGTCACCAATGGCGTCATGCTGATCAAAAAGCGGGGTAAATTCCTCGCAGATTTCTTCATATAGATAAAAGCCGTAGCTGTGAGGTACCAGGATATCGGCAGCATGACAATACCAATATATTTGAGTTTCAAGCACAGGATCTTTAAACTCAGGTCTGCAGTACTGAGTTCTATGGCATGCAGGAGCAACCATTCCGCACCCGAAATCAATATCAGGCCCTGTGGATTGAGAGGCCTCTTGAACGGGTACCAGATGATCAAGCCAAATATCAATAGGACGCTCGCCGCTATCAAAGGGTTGATCCAAATGGGGGTATCAGGAAAGCTCATCTGGATTCCCCTTTGATCGGAAAGGCGATCTCGATGGTTGTGCCGGCTTGATGTTGGGTGGTCAGTTCCCCTCCAATTTGAGAAACCAGCGCCTGTACCAGCTTAGGGCTCAATTTGCCATCTTCTTGCAGATCAGCGTCTTCTGGTTTGCCACCCTCATGATCTCTGATTACCAGAACACACCGATCATCTTCCTGGCGTTGTAGGCTGACAGATAATTTTCCAGGTTTCCCTGTGGCTAAGAGCTTTTTTTGTGTGTCCGACACCAGCTCATAGGCAATCAGTGCACAGGGAGTAGCCTGGTCAATGGTAAGGTGAATATCAGCCAGTTGTTGGATTTCGATAATCACATTCAGTTGATCGTCGCTAGAGATTCGTCGGAGTTTGTCCAGCATCGATCTGAGGTACATGGCGAAATTGATTTGCTGTAACCCCTCTGTTTGGTAGAGCTGTTCGTGAACCAGGGCGATCGCATCGATGCGGTCTTGGGATTCTTGGAATATGTCTTTCATTGTGGGATCTTTGATCAGAGCCGATTGCAAGTTGAACATGCTCGAGATGACTTGTAGATTATTTTTTGCACGATGGTGGATTTCTCTCAACAGGGTCTCTTTCTCTTGCAGGGCAGTGCTGATTTGTCCCTCGAGTTCAGCATGTGTAGTGATATCCCTGATCACAAGCAGGTAATTGATGGGAATGTTCTGCCAGTTCTGCAGTTCAATATATTTACATTCGTACGTACACTCGGTTCCTTGGCGATTGACCACGATGCGATTTTCGAGCTCAGAGTCAGGATTGCTGTCCTGGAGCTCGGAAGGGTAGGTTGGCCAGGCATGTGTGATTTCCTGGCCGATAAGCTCTGAGATTGAACTGCCCAGAAAATCTTCTGCACTCGTGTTCATGTCGATAATGCGGCTCTTTTGGTGATCCAAGATGATTACTGCATCTGAGATGGTTTCGAATAATTGTGAACGTGAGACACGCACCAACTGCTGTCTGCGGGCACTTTCCAGCAAGTAGGAAGAGATAATTGCTGAAAAGATGATTGCCGTGGGAACAGGACTGAAATAGCCAAAAGGATTCGCTTGACTGATTTGAACCAGGATGACGATGATGGGCACGGTGATCCCAGTGAGCACGAGAATTCCTCTCAGGCTGCTCGTCCTTCTAGTCTGAAGCAACCCCGAAACAATATAAATCGAGCTCAACAGCACAAGACCGATATTATGGGTAAGGAACAACCACATCCCAATGCCATATGTGGTCACCAGTGTCTGGAATGGGCCATAGGGGGCTAGAGAGATCTGGGGATGAAACAGGTGGTGGATGTTATTGGTGAGCAGCAAGACCGTCATCAGCAGGGGTGCGATGCTCAAGATTATTAATTTCCGCCAGGTGAGCCACTCCTTGCCATGTAGATATTGGTTCATGGTGATATATAAGGCAGTGCTCAAGAGTGCGATGCTCATATAGCGCGTTATTAGCCAGAACAACTTGCTCGTAAGTGTTGGGCTGACCAGGCCAGCTGCAATGCTTAGAACCCATGCTGCTGCAGCGATCAGTGCAGACGCTAACGATTCCGTGCCAGGATATCTAATTTCGCTCTTCAATATCCGGTAAGCCGCAATGATCGCAACGACACCGCTCAGCGCATAGAAGATTAGAGGCCAGAAAAATTTCCCTGCTATTGGCATTGATTTCTCCATCCCCCATTATAAATGCGTTTTTTGGTTCCTTACGAATCTGGAATCTACATGTAACTTTTTGCGATTAAACTTAGACTAAATAAAATAGAGATTTCAATCTCGCTGAGTACGAACCGCGTTCCTTGTGCAATTGATGACCCAAAAAACGATTTATTTGAATGATGTGAGGTGAATCATGTCGCGTGGCTGTAAGTATTTTTTGATCCTTCCACCTATCGTGATATTCTTGCTGGTATTGGCATATGGGATCTTTGCCCAGGAACCGGGATTCTCAGACAATTTCGATGACCCAGGTTTAGCCGGTTGGGAAGGCACCCCTGGGGTGGTTGTCGAGGATGGCCTGCTGCGAATCGAGCCGGGCAATTTCGTCTTTCGGGCCGGGAATTGGGACGACTACACAGTTTCAGTCCGATTCCGTTTCGATGGTCAGGGCGCCTTGGTGATCAGTTTCCGCGTCGGGGGAGAAGGCAGCTATCACCTTTTGGTCGATGGCCAGCATCTGGTTTTTCAGCGCGAAAGTGGGGGACGCGTGGATGAATTGGCTGCCGTGGATGCGGTTCTGAAGCCTGGGACATGGTACGAGCTCAGCCTAGAAACCAAGGCGGGCGAGTTGTTGGCAAGCATAACTGGCGTGGGTACGTTAGCGCTGCAAGAAAGTCAATTTCTGCCTTCTGGGGGGCTGGCGATGGAAACCTTGGGGGACTTAACTGCCGAAGTGGATCAGGTTTCCCTGGTCCCTTTGGAGGCAGGAGAAGCTCAGAACACGGGCATCACCACAGAGGGGGTCGCCTCAACCCCTGGGTCTGCTGCCGGGTCGGCGTATCAATCCCTGCCCTGGGTCTACACCGGTGGGCCTATCGGCGGACTGGGCTATGATATCCGCATGGATCCGCGCAATCCCGATGTCATGTATGTCACCGATGCCTGGGCTGGCGCTTTCAAGAGTCTGGATGGCGGGTCAAACTGGTCCCCCATCAATAATGGCATCACGGCCCGGGTTGGGCCATCCAATGATGGCATTCCAGTATTCAGCCTGACCATCGATCCCAACAATCCCGATACAATTTGGGCAGGGACGCAGTTTGGGGGTGGTGTCTTCCGCAGCGATGATGCTGGCCAAACCTGGCGCTCGATGAGCAATGGCATCCAGGAGAGAACTCTGACCATCCGCGGTTTCACAGTTGAGCCAGGGAATTCCGATGTGGTCTACCTGGGTGGAGAAATCCCCAGCCACGAATGGAATGGAGAGCCGCTACCTGGACTGGGATTGGATATGACCAAGGGCGCAGTCTATAAGACGACCGACGGAGGTCAGAATTGGACGCGCATCTGGTATGGCGATAACCTGACACGCTACATCTGGATACATCCCGCAGATCATAATCTGCTGTATGTTTCTACGGGTATCTTCGATCGTGAGGCGGCCAACAGCAACCCCGATACCATCGAGCCGGGCGGCGTGGGCATCCTGCGCAGCCGCGACGGCGGTGCGACCTGGGAAACGTTGGGCGTGGCCAATGGCATCCGTTCCGACGAACTGTATTTTGGCAGCCTGTCGATGCACCCGCAGAATCCGGATATCCTGATCGGGGCGGCCGGGAACGATCCCTATCTGTGGGCTTTGCAGCGCCCTATCGGCGCCATCTATCGCACCCGGGATGGAGGCGATTCCTGGGAGCGAGTTTTGGATTTGCCCAATGCCAGCGCTATGGAAATCTGCCAGAGCGCCCCGAACGTGGTCTATGCCGCATCTCTGAGCGCTTTCTATCGCAGCGATGATGGGGGTGACTCCTGGCAGCAGCTTGGTGGGAGCGGCGACTTGGGGCAGACTGGCGAGGCGTTGTGGGGATCGCCTGATGAGATCGCTGGTTTTCCGATCGATATGCAGTGTGATCCGCGAGACTCGATGCGCATCTTTGTGAACAACTACGGCGGCGGCAACTTTGTGAGCACGGATGGAGGACAGAGCTGGATCAACGCCAGCAAAGGCTACACCGGCGCGCTGATGCACAAGGTGGTCCTCTCCTCAAGTGATCCATCCCTGGTGTATGCCAGTGCTCGTAGTGGAATCTTCAGGAGTAGTGACGGCGGTGAAAACTGGCAGGGAGTGTCGCACGGAGTGGCGCGCGCCATGGAGGCCTATGCGATTGCGGTTGATCCGGCAGATTCTTCACATCTGATTGTTGTAGTGGGCGACGCTGGACCGGTTCCCAAAATATCGCATGATGGCGGTCTCACGTGGCATGAGGCAAAACCAGACTTTGTCGAAGGACAGGGTTTCTTCGAATGGGGCTTGATGAAAAAGGCAGCATTTTCACCAGTAAAACCTGGGCGTGTGATCGGGATTCAGGGCGAGGTCGAATGCGATATTTCCGACTCGTGCGAAGACGGGCATGGGGTGATTTTCTCTGATGACGGCGGCGAGACCTGGAAATTGTCGAATCTGACCTCGGGAATGGCAAGCGACCTGGCATTTGCTCCTAACGGCGTTGTTTATGTATCTGTCTACCCTGGTGATCTTTACCGCTCCACAGACGATGGTGAGAGTTGGGAATTGGTGGCATCGCAAATCACTGCCGGGATCAAACTCCATGACCCCGACCCGGATATACATGGGGCGGCCCTGACGGCATTAGCAGTAGATCCGCAAATTCCAAATCGCCTCTACGCTGGCTTCCAGCGCGGCGGGGTGATGATCAGCCAGGATGGCGGCGCAAGCTGGGCTGGCTCATCTTCCGGGATGAATCCAGAAACCAGTGTGCTTGATCTCGTCGCTGATCGCGCAAACCAAGGCGTACTCTATGCAGCGACCCCCGATAGCGGCGTGTACGTCTCGACAGATGGGGGTGCGACCTGGTTGGCGATCAATGATGGACTGCTGACTCGTGCCGCGGTAAGCCTGGCGTTATCGACAGATGGCAGTGTGCTTTATGTGGCCACTACCGGTGGTGGGGTATTCCGGCTGGGTACGCCCGGTTCTGCGGAGGATCATTAGCAATCAAAGAAGCCCCCCCAACCCCCCAATTCTGGGGGGAGTACAGTTCTCCCCAGCGCCACAGGTGGGGGGATAGGGGGGCGAGTATGTATCACCTGTTAATAAGTTTGTAGTTATGACCCTTCGACTCCCTTCGGGATCAGGACATGCTTCAGTCATCCTGACCATTTCTGGAGAGGATTTTCGGCTAAACCCTCCCGCAGGATATTGGCAAACTAAGTGAACGTCTAAAAATACCTTCCCGATTTAGAAGCTAAACTTCTCAGAGAAGTTTAGCTTCTGGATGGAATTAGTACCTCTGAAAGAGAGGCATCTGATGACACGTAATAAAGGATATATTTCGGTAATTGTATTGGGAGTTGTGATAGCAGTCTCATTGACCATGGCCCAGGCTCAAGAGGCCGCTCCCCCAGCTTATGAGTCTGAACCATGGGTCAAACTGGGTGGCCCGCCTGGCGGAATTGGCTACGATATCCGCATGCGGCCCGACAATCCCGACGTGATGTTCGTTACTGATGTGGCCGCCGGGGTCCACAAAAGCGTGGATGGTGGCCAGACCTGGTTCCAGGCCAATACCGGCATCCCGGCTGATCCGACTGGTGGCGTGCCCATTTTTTGCCTGACGATAGACCCGCATGACTATGACACCATTTGGGCAGGTACCTATCTCTCCGGGCATCTCTACCGTTCAACGGATAATGGGGAAACCTGGGAAGCGCGTGACAACGGCATTTTCCACGAAGGTCGCAGTTGGCGCGGCATCACTGTTGACCCTAGCGATCCCAATGTGGTCTATCTGGCTGGCGAGGTGGGTTCGTGGATGTTCGACGGTGTAGGCGGCCAGACCCTGGGCGAAGTCTACAAATCCACTGACGCCGGGGAAACCTGGGATTTGATCTGGACGGGCGACAACCTGGCGCGCTATGTTTGGGTAGATCCACGTAACTCGAACCGGCTGTATGTTTCCACAGGTATTTTCGACCGAGATCCGGCCAATTCGGACAAGGATAACGGCGTGTGGGGTGGTGTCGGTATCCTGCGCAGCGACGACGGTGGGGTTTCCTGGGAAGTTCTCAACCAAAAGAATGGTCTCGAGGGTATCATCGTCCCCAGCCTGTTCATGCACCCGCAGAATTCCGATATGCTCATCGCTGCGACGACCAATCCCTTTGGCGGCCCCTTTCTGGAGACTTCCGGAGTCTATGTGACCTACGATGGCGGGGATACCTGGGAGCAAATTCTTCAAAACCTGGAAGGAGGCATGGAGGCAGTGGAGATTGCCGAAGCCGAGCCTGATATCTGGTATGCGGCTGGCAATGTGGAAGAAAGGGGTGCGGTGATCTGGCGTAGCGACGATGCTGGGGAGTCATGGCAGCAATATCCCATCCGCACGGAGCATAGGGTAGCAGGATTCCCGATTGATCTGCAAGTCGACCCACGCGATCCCTTGCGCATATTCGACAACAATTACGGCGGGGGCAACTTTCTCAGCGAGAATGGCGGCGAGACCTGGGTGGACGCCAGTCACGGTTACACAGGGATCAGCATCCTGGGGATGGGCGCGGCTCCCTGGGACAGTAATATTGTTTTTGCCAACGATTTTCGCAGTAACGATGGTGGCGATACCTGGATCGGCAGCGGGGGTAGTGGCGCCGCGTTTGTTTTTGCTCCCCCAGAAGCGGGGAGCGGGATGCCTCACCTGATTGCAGCTGATTGGGAGGCTTTGCTGCATAGCTATGATGGCGGTGATAGCTGGGAGTTTACAATGATGCTGGATATTGGGCGAGAAGTTGAAGCTGGGCGGCTGCCCGAAGGGGCCACTCCCATGCGTGCCTTCGCCTTTGCTCCATCAGATCCTCAGATCATCTATGCTGGTTTTGCCAATCAGGGCTGTTTCGGGGATGTTCCCTGGAACTGCCCCCTACCATCCCCGCGCTTTTCTCGTTCAAGGGATGGCGGCAACTCCTGGGAGCCTGTGGAGGGAACGCCCTTCGAGGGTTACGGGATTCTGGCTTTGGATGTGCATCCGCTTGACCCGCAAAAGATTTACGTCGCCACGGCGATAGGGCTTTATCTCAGCGAAGATGGTGGCGATAACTGGCGTCATTTGAATGCATTGAGAGAAGTCACCTGGCAACTCCCTAGAGGGCGCGAACCTTCGCCTGGAGAAACCTTCATCATTTATGATGTGCTTATTGACCCCTTTGATGCGCAAGTGGTCTACGCTGCTACGCTGGAATACGCTGTTTGGCGCAGCTTCGACGGCGGTGAAACCTGGGAGCAGGCCGCGGCTGGGATGGACCCCAACGAGCAGATGTTCGCCTTGCTGCCCGATCCCAACCGTCCCGGCGTTATCTATGCCAGTTCGAGCCTCTCTGGTGTATTCGTTACCACAGACGGCGCAGATACCTGGCGAAAGCTTTCCGAGGGCCTCGACTTCTTCAATATGAAAGATATGGCCCTTTCCGCGGATGGCTCCGTGCTTTACGTTGGCACGGGAGGGCGCGGGGTCTACCGACTGGGAACGCCATAAATTCGCTGGCCTCTAGGAATTCCCGTGGTAATGTCCAGATTTGGGGGTGCCCTTTTGGGGGGGGGGGGGGGGGGGCGCGTTGCCCCCCCCCCCCCCCCCCCACCCCCAAATCTGGGAGCTACCCCGGCGATTCCTCAGGAGCCCAATTGAGAGATATATATGACATCAAGGTATAATGATTGCGGAGGCGGCGCTTCCTGGCAAGTGATCGATCGGGGCTTTGGGGAATTGCATGCCATCACCATCTCTCCTGTCGATTCCCAGATTATATACCTGGGCGGCTTGAACGGTGTCTTTAAAAGTGTGGATGGTGGGGCCTCCTGGATGCAGCTTGCTGCGGGCCTCGATCCGGCAGCTGAAATCAGCGATATTGTCATCGATCCCCTGCGGCCGAATGTGGTTTATGTGGGCACAACCAATCTAGGCGTTTTCTACAGCTCGGATGGCGGAGACACATTCCAACCTTTGAATCAGGGTACCCCAGAAGGCCATCTTCCCATCGTTGACCTGGACCTCAGCGCTGATGGTGGCGTGCTTTACGCCGCCGTCGGTCTGCACGGCGTGTACCGGTTGGGGGCGCCCGCTCATTCCAATCCATAAAATGAATTTTCTGCTGAAATACCAAGTCCGTTTTGAACGGACTTCCTGTCTCAGCAGAGATTTCAATCTCTGATTGGTTCAAGATAATCATTATGCACACCCCTCATTTAAATACAGGAGCAACATCATGACTATGATCCAAAGGAAAGTCATCTACAGTATCCTTTTCGCCTCCATAATGCTTGTGTTAGCGCTTGTTGTTGTGACCGTTGGCGCTCAAGACGTAGAGTTGACCTGGATCCGACTGGGCGGTCCGCCGGGAGGCCTGGGCTACGATATTCGCTACAATTTTGCTGATCCCAACACCTGGTATGTCACGGACAACTTCGCCGGCGTGCATATCAGCACGGATAGCGGCCTGACCTGGTGGCCCAGCAATGTCGGCATTCCCGGCCAGGGTGGCGTTACCGGCGATGCCATCCCTATCTTCTGTCTGACCGTTGACCCCCACAACCCCCAGATACTCTGGGCGGGCACCGATTGGAGCGGCCACGTCTACAAATCCGTCGACGGAGGCCTTACTTGGGAGCAAAAGGATAACGGCATCACCATCCAATATGGCGGCCTGACCTTCCGGGGTTTCACCGTTGACCCGCGCTCGTCGGATATTGTCTATGCCATGGGTGAGACACACGATCCGATCACGGGTGCTGCGGTATGGGGATCGGGAACCGGCGGCGTTGTATATAAGACCGTTGACGGTGGTGAACATTGGGACGTGCTTTGGGACGGGGGCATCCCTTCCAGCCTGGCGCGCTACCTTTGGGTTGATCCTCGTGACCCGAACATCCTCTATGTTTCCACAGGCATCTTCGACCGGGGTGCTATTGGCGAAAGCGCCAACCCGGAGCAGGATGTGGAACCCTTTGGCGGTCTTGGCGTGCTCAAGTCCGTGGATGGCGGCCAGACCTGGCGTGTCTTGGGCATAGAAAACGGTTTGGAGATACTCTATATTGGCAGCCTGTTCATGCATCCGGAAACCCCCGAGGTTTTATTGGCCGCGGCTGGAAAGCTGGTCCCCGGGCCAGCAGCCGATCACTTGATTAGAACCGGGCAAAATCCCGCCGGGATCTATCGCACCACCAATGGCGGCGAACACTGGGATCGCGTGCTCATTTCGCCCATGGATCGTGTTGGCGAGGCTTTTACCTCGGTCGAACTATGTCCTTCCGATCCCAATATTGGTTACGCGGGCAGTGAAATGACCATCTATCGCACTGAGAATGCCGGGCTGACCTGGGACCTGGTCGCCGGAGGCCATGATGGTTGGGGTCCACCGGGGGTAGTCACCGGTTGGCCGATTGATATGCAGTGCGACCCACGCGATACCAATCGAGTCTTTGCCAACAACTACAACGGCGGCAACTTCCTCAGCGAAGATGGCGGACGCACCTGGAGCAACGCCAGCCAGGGCTATACCGGCGCCCAGGTGATCCGGGTCGCCGTCGATCCTGGCGATCCAGCCCGGGTCTATGTTGCCGGGCGCAGCGGACCCTGGCGCAGCGATGACGGTGGCACAAACTGGCAGGGCGCCTTCTATCCTGTCGATCCGGATGGTGTGCATGGTCTGGAGTGGATGACCATCAGCGCCGATCCATCCCGCCCCGGTCATTTGCTGGGCGGCCATGGCGTGATGCTCGGGTCGGAAGATGGCGGGCAAAGCTGGCATGTGCGCACGTCCATGGAGCAACTCGCCGGCGAGGGAACCTTCAGCACGATCCTGTTTGCGCCTTCGGATCCAGCCATCGTCTATGCCGGTATTGCCGGTGATGGCTGCCTGCGGATGCGCGAGCCCGTGCCTTGTGATGTCGGTTTTGGGGTGATCGCTTCCCGTGATGGCGGAAAGTCCTGGCAGCGCGCCACAGATGCTGGGCTGGGGAATCTCCCGGTCTATGATGTGGCTGTTTCTCCAGTGGATGCCTTTCATGTCTACGCCGCTACGGAGGCTGGCCTGTATCGGAGCCTCAATGGCGGTGAAGCCTGGGCGAGACTTGACCAGCTACCCAGCGGGGATCGTGTGCGGGCGGTTTCCGTCAACCCCGCTGATCCGCAAAAGGTCCTCGCGGCGGTCGAGCCAACGGGGATCTACCTGAGCGCGGATGGTGGTGAAACCTGGGCCCAGGCTTCTGCAGGGTTAGAGCCCAACAGCGCCATCCATGATATCGAATTCGATCCCCAAAATTCACAGGTGGTCTATATCAGCGATACCTTCAGCGGCATGTACCGCAGCACAGACGGTGGCCGCACTTGGCTGAGAATCAATACCGGACTTGATAACCGGGCGGTATTGGGTTTGGCGATCTCTACCGATGGGCAGCATTTGTACGTTGCCACCGATGGCGGCGGTGTCTTCCGTATGGACCTAAGTGGCAATCCGCCCTAAACTGATAGGTAGGAACAAGCAAGGGTTTCCTGGTGTTTTTATGACCATGCCCGTTGGCCATCTGGAAGCGTGCTATACGCTGCGGTTGGACTCCAAGGAGTATACCGGCTATCGACGCCATAGTTCCTAGGTGACAGTCACTTCTTGAGTGACTGTCACCTAGATTGATCTGATGTTACTTTTGGACTGGTCATGACGACGAAATAAGAAATTATCTAAGCGGAGTAGAAAATATGTACTCACTCAACCTTTCCCTCTCGAGATTAGGCTTTTGCCTGCTGGCATTGACATTGCTAACTGCCTGCCATACTTCGCCATCGAATGTTGCCCTGGCTGCGGTGCCCAAATCTGATACGATCTCAGGTGTTGTCCTCGATGATAACGGCCCCGTCCCCGGTGTGGTAGTGCGTGTTCAGGCTACCGAAAACAGCACGCTCACAGATGAAGAGGGCCGCTTTACGCTGACAGGAATGTCGGCTGAAGGTCCTTTCTTCATCACCGCCTGGGCCTCGGGATATTATATCGTCGGGGTTGAAGCCTCACCTGGGGATGATGATATAGAAATCCACCTGCATGCCCATACATCCGGAGATAATCCCGATTATGAGTGGCTTCCTTCCCAATTCCATCCCGGCCAGGGCGAGAACCAGGGCTGCGCCGAGTGCCATGCTTCAGACCCCAGGGGTTCTGAAGAACCCCTGGGGTCTCTGCCTGTCGATGAATGGCTGCTGGATGCCCACTCCCAATCCGCCACCAATCCCCGCTTTATAACTATGTACCTGGGTCAGGATTTGGCCGGCAACCAGAGTCCCCCCACGCGCTATGGTACCAGCCGCGATTACGGCGCCTTCCCCCTGCGCCCTGACCCCAGCAAGCCCTATTACGGCCCTGGCTACAAACTCGACTTTCCCGAGACAGCCGGGAACTGTGCTGCGTGCCATACCCCGGCGGCCTCGGTGAACAGTCCCTATGGGGTCGATCCTACCACTGTGAGTGGTGTCCCCGCTGAGGGGGTACCCTGCGACTTCTGCCACAAGATCTGGGATGTCAAACTGGATGAGGCTGGCCTGCCTTACGCCAATATGCCTGGGGTGCTCTCCTTCGAGTTCCGCCGCCCGCTGGAAGGGCATCAATTCTTCGCCGGGCCGTTCGATGATGTCGCTCCCGGCGAGGACACATATTCCGCCTTACAGACGGAAAGCCAGATCTGTGCCCCCTGTCATTTCGGGGTTTTCTGGGACACGCTGATCTATAATTCCTTTGGAGAATGGCTGGAAAGCGAATACAGCGACCCGGAGACTGGTCAGACATGCCAGGACTGTCACATGCCGCCGCTGGGTGTAACTCATTTTGCCCGGCCAGACCAGGGCGGTCTCGAACGCGCTTCAGAAACGATCTTCAGTCATCGTATGCCTGGTGCGGCCGATGAAGAATTGCTGCAAAATGCAGTTACTATGGACGTTGCTGCCGAAATTCAGGATGACCTGATCGTTGTTGATGTGACCATCACGAACGACAACACCGGCCATCACATCCCTACGGACAGCCCACTGCGGCATATGATCTTATTGGTTGAAGCGACCGACGAAGAGGGGAATCCACTGCCCCAGGCTGACGGCCCCACGGTCCCCCTTTGGGGTGGGGAGGCCGACCCAAGCGGGGAGGCCGGTCCCGAGGAGGGCTATTATAGTGGTGTCCCTGGCACGGCCTATGCCAAGATCTTGCAAGAGATGTGGACGGAAGTCTCCCCTACAGGGGCCTATTGGAATCCCACGCGCATCTTGAGTGACAACCGCATCCCGGCGATGGAAAGTGACACCACGGTGTATAAATTCCAACCCCGGCAAGTGCACGCAGAGCACTCCGATGGTAGCGAATATAATGAGCCCACACAATTCTATATAACGGTCAAGCTGCTCTTCCGCCGTGCCTTCATCGAGTTGATGGACCAAAAGGGCTGGGATGACCCTGATATCCTGATGGCTGCGCAATCCATCGTGTTGTCCACTGAATAAATAGGAATCCGCCGAGGTAGCTCTCAGATTTTGGGATATAGGGCCTACGGAGCGGGCCCTATATCCCAAAATCTGGACTTTACCACGGGAGTTGGTAGAGGCCCAAATTATGCTGCTTACATACTTTGTAGGGTTATGATATTGGGCACTCTAGTGTGAATGTAGTTCCCCCTCGCTGATCGATTTTAATCACTCCATTGAGTTGTTTACTCAAAGTCTCGACAAGTTTTAAGCCCAGCGATTGGCTCGAATTTAATTCGAACCCTTCTGGCAAGCCAACGCCGTTATCGGAAACGCTCAGGCACAGCCGGCCTGGGGGATTTTCTCTGGCCGTGATTTGTATCTCGCCTGTGGTTCCCTCTGGAAAGGCGTGTTTGAGAGAATTGGAGATGAGTTCGTTGAGGATCAATCCGCAGGAAATACCGGTATCTAAATCAACAATAATCTCATCCGATTCTACCGATAACTGGGTTTGTTCCTCCCCGATTCTATGACCGCTGACTAATAAGTCCCCTAATTCCTTGATGTACTCTCCAAAATCGATATCAACCAGGCTTCTTGTTTGGTATAGTTTGTCATGGATCAAGGCCATGGCTTGAATTCGATTTTGGCTTTCTTGATAGATTGATTGGAGGCCTTGTTCGTTGATCTGGTGGGATAGTAAGCCCACCAGACTCGAGACGATTTGTAGATTATTCCTGATATAGTGGTGAATGTCTTGGAGTAATCTCTCTTTCTCCTCAAGAGCGGCCTTGATGCTTTGCTCATATTCAATCGAGGGAGTGATATCGTGGAGGATCACGATCGAACCTCGAATGTGTTTGGGCTGTAATTGGATGGGCTTGGAACTCACTTCGTAGGTGCGGCTGCGCGCCTCGCTTGATGTTGTAGTGACATGCAGTGGCGCTGCCAGGTGTTTCTTGACCATAGCCCAGGGGATATCGAATATCTGATTCCAAGTTCCTGCAATATCTCGACCAATCAAATTATCATCCTGTTGCAGGATGTCTTTGGTGACAGCAGGATTGTGACCCAAGATACAGTCCTCGGAGTCGAGTACGATGATGCTATCGTGAATATTCTCGATGATGGTCTTGCGGACGACTGGAACAATATCTCCGACTTGAAGTTGTTTTTCGAGACTGATATTTAGAATGATGCCAATGGCGATAGCTATGGGAACCAGCTCTAGCGTTGGGATGATCTTGATATCAAAAATATCGAAGAAAGATCCAATGATCGGTAGAAGGGCAGTAATGATCAGCAGGATTGCCTGCTTCCCAAATAGATTGCGCGTGGAAAGCGCAGTCTTGAAAAAGGGCATCAGGCTGAACACCACTAAAGAATAAGATGTTATGATCACAGGCCAGTAGGCAATGCCGGTATCGAAGATCAATTCGCTGAAGGTGTTATCGATGTCCATGCGGTAGTTGATCCAGATCAAACCGTGCAGATCATTGGTGGCGATCATCAATAATGCGATGGAGAAGAAGCCGACAACAAAATTGCGCCAGAGATTATTTCGCTGCCCAGTGATAAGGAAAGTCTGTGAGCCAAGGTACCAGGCGAAAGGAACCGTGATCACACCGATATTCTGCAATTTGTTCCAAAATACTTTGGCAGCTAAAGTATCAGACCCTATTTCGAAGGCCAAGGCAGCCAACCACCCGGCACTGGCGAGTACTAAAAGATCGATGGCGCTAAAGGGTTTCTTTTGGCGTTTTTGCCATATTTCGATGACCAATATCAAGATAGCTGCCAGCATCGGGGGAAATGCAAAGGGGAAATCTTGAAAATTCATCAATGATCCTCATTGATAGGAAAGACGATTTCTATACGCGTCCCCGCCTGGCGTTTTACTACCAGATGTCCCTGAAGCTGCCCGACTAAGGCGTCGATCAATTGGAATCCCAGGGATCTGCTATCCTTGATCTCTACATCTTGTGGGATTCCTATGCCATCATCGCAAATTCTCAACAGCAGTTGATGATCATGGAATCGTTTACAAAATACCTGGATCGATCCGCGCTTTTCATCAGGAAATGCATGCTTCAACGCATTGGTGATGATCTCGTAAGCGATTAATCCGCAGGGTATCGCCAGATCATAGGGGATATGGATCTTGTCAATCTGGATATCTACTGCAATTGACGATTTGGGAAAATCTTCAATTTTGATGATCCTCCTGATCAAATTATTAATATAGCTGGCAAAATCGATGTAGTTGACACCTTTGGATTGGTATAAATTCTCGTGCACCAATGCAATTGCTTGAATGCGCTCCTGGCTTTCGTGAAATGCCTCTCTCATTGCCTGGTCTTCGATCAGATCAGATTGTAGTCTAAAGATACTGGAGATCACCTGCAGGTTATTTTTGGCCCGATGGTGGATTTCTCGGAGCAAGGTTTCTTTTTCTTCCATTGAGGCTCTGATCTGGTGTTCCATTTCAGCTCGCTGGCTGATATCGTGAAAAATATATAGAGAATTGACCGGTTTACCTTCCCAATTTCGCATTTGGATACATTGGCATTCGAGTGTGTTTGTCGAGCCTCCATGGTCAAAGGATACCCGATCGACTCCCTCCGAGCTCAATTTCAATTGATCGAATTCCGGGAATAGTTCGTCTAGCGGCTGCCCAATGGAGGTTGAGAGCGATTTTCCAAGCAGGTGTTCAGCATTTTCGTTCATATCGATGATGCGATTTTGATTATCGGTCACAAAAATGAAGTCTTCAATGGTATCGAAGATTTCGTTTTGCGATACAGATACAAGTTGTTGGCGATGAGCATTCTCTAAACCGTAAGCCATGATAATGCCAAATAAAATCACCACAATAGGGATAGGCCTGAGGGGTTCAAATAACTTAGGATTGATCAATTGTAGGAAAATGGTGATAAGCGGGATGAAGATACCAATCAGAAACGCAATTTTGCTGCTATGAAGAGGAAAAATCCACCACGATGTCCCATAGGTGGAAACCAATAGCATACTCCCAACTAATATCAAAGTGACATTGTATATGGCGAATACCCACGATCCAATTCCATACGATATGAACAGAATATCGTAGGGACCATACTGATGCAAGGTATATTGATGAAATATGAGACCATGGAATTGGTTAGTGAGTGCCAATAGGAGGGAAAACGCCGGGATCAGGATCAGTAGAATGAGTCTTCGGCGAGTTAGCCATTGATGACCATGGATAAACTGATTCATGGTAATGAACGCGAAAGTGCCAGGAAATGTAATACCCAGAAATGAAAGTTTTATCCACATTAGCTTGCTGGAAATGGAGGTGCTGAATGTGCTAAACCCTAAGGCGAATACCCATTCTGCTGCGGAAACGAGCATGAGTGCCAGTGTATCTAAGCCTGGGTTGCGGTTTTTGTTTCGCCAAATCAGAAAGGCACTGATCAGCGCCAATGTCCCCGCTATAAGGTATATGTATGGATGAAGCAAAAGCCAGCCCATCGATGCTAACCTTGGGGGTCTATCGGTGAATTGGGCATTCGAGTACGAATATGGTGCCATCTCGCCGGTCGATTTTTATCACCCCATTAAGTTGCCGACTCAAGGTCTCAACCAGTTTTAAGCCCAGCGATTGGCTCGAACTTAATTCAAACCCTTCTGGCAAGCCAACGCCGTTATCAGACACACTCAGGCATAGCTGGCCAGAGGGATTTTCTCTTGCCGTGATTTGAATCTCGCCTCCGGTTCCCTCTGGAAAGGCGTGTTTGAGCGCATTGGAAACTAGTTCGTTGAGAATCAGCCCGCAGGAAATGCCAGTATCGATATCAATTGTGATGTCATCAGAATCCACCTGGATTTGTGGATTATCTTGTATGGTGGAATGGCTTACGACCAATAAAGAAACCAGATCGCGCACATACTCACCAAATTCGATATTGACCAGATTTTTGGTTTGGTAAAGTTTGTCGTGGATCAAAGCCATGGACTGAATTCGATTTTGGCTCTCTCGATAGATATCTTGTAAGGCTAGATCGCTGATCTGGTGGGCCAATAGGCCTGCCAGGCTAGAGACGATTTGCAAATTGTTGCGAATATAATGGTGGATCTCTTGGAGGAGCTTCTCCTTCTCTTCAAGAGAGGTATTGATTCTCTCTTCAAATTCAATTGCTGTTGAAATATCATTCAAGTGCAGGATCGTTCCACGAAAGTGTTTTGGACGCAATTGGACAGGATTGGAGGTCACCTGGTACGTACGCTGCTGAGCGTTCTTTCTTCTGGTCGAACAGACTTGCGGAGAATTAAGTTTTACTTTGAGCATCATCCAGGGAGTCTCGAAAATCTCGTTCCAGATACCTTGAATAGGTTCACCAATCAAACTTTCACCTTGGTTCTGGATGATATTAGAAACAGCTAGATTGTGATCCAGGATGATATCTTCTGAATCGAGCACAATGATCCCGTCGATGATATTATCGATGATGACATCACGGACAACCGGCACGATATCCCCCACACGCAGTTGACTGTCGACTCTGATAATTGCCATGCGGCTGATTGCGAAAGTCAGGGGCGTTAACTCGAGTGTTGGAATTAAGTGGATATCGAGCAGATCGAAAACAGAGCCAAGCAAAGGTAAAAAGGCCGAGAATATCAAAACAACAGCTTGCTTGCCGAATAGATTTCGATAGTACGCTGCTGACCTGGCGAAAGGGATCAGGCTGATAACTACCAGGTAATATGCTATCCCTATGAAAATCCAGTAGGCGACTCCCCGGTCAAAAATCAACTCGCCATACGGGTTGATTGGATTCAAACGGGCATTGAACCACAGCAAACGATGCCAATCGCTGGCAATGATGATTAACAATGCGATTGGAAGGAAAACGATGATGAAAATATTGTGATACTTATTGCTCTTCCCAGCGACAATAAATGTTTGCGAAGCCAGGTACCAGCCAATAGGAGCGCTAATGATGGCGATAAACTGGACTTTATTCCAAAATACTTTCGTTTCCAGATCGACCGCGTTGATTTCGAAGGCATGCGTTGCCAGCCACCCGGCCCCTGCAAGCATCACCAGATCTACCGAATCGAAGGGCTTGGTTCTTTGATGCCATCCCAGATCGAGAATCACGATCAAAATCGCTACTGACATGGGTAAAATAGAGAAGGGTAACTCTGGAATATCCATCAGGGATTGTTTTCGGTGGGAATGACGATTTCGATGCTTGTGCCTGATCGTCGATCTACATTGATAAGACCCTGTATCTGCTGTGCCAGGGCGGTGATTAATTGGAATCCAAGAGTTTTCGTGTCATTAATATCGATATTTTCTGGTATGGACACACCATCGTCACTGATTCTCATGAACAGATGGTTTGCTTGATTTTTTTTGCAGATGATCCTAATCGTACCATTTTCTTTGTCTGGAAAAGCGTGTTTCAAAGCGTTTGAAATGGTTTCAAATGCGATCAGGCCGCATGGAATGGCAAGATCGTATGGGATTCTAATATCCTCAACTTGCAACTCGATTGAAATCGATGAGTTAGTGATTTCCTTGATTTTCTTGAGTCGATCGATCAAGGTGTGCAAGTAGTCAGAGAAGTCAATAAAGTTGATCCCTTCGGATTGATACAATTCCTCGTGAACGAGTGCAATGGCTTGAATGCGTTCCTGGCTTTCTTGGAAAACTTCCCTCATTTGCTCGGATTCGATCAGGCCGGATTGCAAGCTAAATATACTGGAAATAACCTGCAAATTGTTCTTGGCGCGATGGTGTATCTCCCTAAGCAGGGTTTCTTTTTCGAGCAATGAAGAAGAAATTTGCTCTTCCATAAGGGCACGTTTGGTTGCATCGCGCAAAATATAAATTCGATTGACTGGCCTGCCCTCCCAATTGAGCATATGATGAAAATTACATTCGTATACCCTGCGGACATCCTGTCGCTCAATAAAGAGGCGTGATACGCTTTCTTTTCCCAGATCGACCGCGCTTAATTGTGGGAAGATCTCGCTGATCGATTTGCCAATGGCATCAGTTAGTGATTCTCCAGAAAGCCCTTCTGCGCTTTTGTTCATATCGACAATTCGATTTTGAAGGTCTGTTACGAAAACGATATCTTCCAGGGTATCGAAAATTTCGAAACGGGATACCGATACAATTTTCTGACGACGAGCGCGCTCGAGACCATAGGCCGCTGTAATTCCGAAAAAAATAATCGCCAGGGAGGTTGGCTTCAGAGGGCCAAATAGATCTGGGACGAAAACTTGCAATATGAGGGTGATCACGGGTGTGAGAGTACTCACTAACATGATGGTCCCATTGACCTGAAATGACCACCAAGACTGCCCCAGCGTTGTAATCAGCATTATGCTTCCCCACACGATCAGCAGGGCATTATATCCAAAAAACATCCATAAAGCGATACCGTAGCCTGGCGATATGATTTCGTATGGCCCATATGGCTCAATGAAGAATTCCTTATACATCAGACCATGGTATTGGTTAGTGAACACCAACAGGATTGCCAGGGTAGGGATGGTGCCGAATAGAACAAGCTTTCTCAGGGTGAACCATTGAACGCCGTGAACATACTGGTTTATGGCGATGAGCCAGGCCGAAACAGTATAAGCAACACCGATAAAATGAATATTTAGCCAAAGTATTTTGGTCCCCAATGAAGTGCTGAGTGTGCCTAGGGCCAAGCCAACGACCCATACTGTTGCCAAAATAAGCATCAGGGCCAGTGATTCTGCGCCGGGATTGCGATTCTCGTTTCGCCAAATCGTCCTGGCGCCTACAAGCGCAATTACCCCACTTAGAATATATAAACCTGCAGGATAAAACCATTGCCAAAGCATGATCGAAGTTCGCAGCAGAATCCTCTGTTATCTTAGCATAATTTTCCCCAGCTAAATCGGATGTAGGCTATTTGTAAAGAGTCAATTGCCACTATCTATCTGCATCCAGCGGATTTGATAGGGCGCCAATAGAATTTCCCCGTTTCCTTGGCACTCGATTTCTTCGAGAAGATCGTAGCATTTTGCAATACTGGCAATATTCAAATTCGCAGGGCTGATGAAGAGGGTCTGGGGTAGTGCCGTTACGTTGATCAGGCACAAAATAGTCTCGCGCTGATCTAACGAAGTTCGTAAGACAGCGAAGATGTTTTTGTGCATGGAAAGAATCTGTTGTCCCCCCTGGGGATGGAAGGCAGGATATTCCTGGCGGGCTTTCAGCAAACGCACATAGCCACGATAAACCCGTGCTGCCAATGTGTCTGGGTCGCTCAGGGCAGCTTCAAGGTCGCTGATATTTAATTTCTGTCGATTGATTGTGCGATAGCGCCCGGTTTCTTCGACGCCCTCACGCCAGTTGCGCGACCCAAACAGGCTGTGGAAATATATCCCTGGCACACCGCGCAGGGATAGCATGATCGCTTGACTTGCCAGGAAACGATTTGCAACCAAGCTAAGATCATCATAGGGTGATGAAGGGTCACCTAAGGCGTCTAAATAGTTTATATTGAGTTCGTAAGGGCTTTGGGAACCATCTGGGTTGCTCTTAGACGAAACAAAGCCTCCCAATCGTTGCGTGCGTTGTACATCCTGCTCTAATTCTCCCTGGTTGAGCAGGTTTTTTACCGGCATCATTCCGATGCCATCGTGCGAGGCCAGGAAATTGAAGAAGGAGGCTTGGTGCGAAGGAAGTTCAAGGGTTTCAGCCCAGGCCGAGAGATTGCTTACATCGCCTGTATAGAAAGTGTGCAGGGTCAGCATGGGCAGGGCGAAGTTGTAGACCATTTGCGCTTCGTTGGTGCCATCTCCGAAATAGGCGATATTGTCTTGGTGGGGCACGTTGGTTTCGGTGATGATGGCCACGCGCGGTGCAGCGATATCGAGCACGGTGCGCATCAGTTGCACGATGCGGTGCGTTCGGGGCAAATTGATGCAGTCTGTGCCGATCTCTTTCCAAACATAGGTCACGGCATCCAGGCGGATGAAATCTGCACCATGGGCGACGTAAAACAAGAGGATATCGAGGACTTCAATGAGCACTTCAGGGTTATGAAAATTCAGGTCGATCTGGTCGGCGCTGAAAGTCGTCCAGACCAGTTTCTCGCCGCGGCTGGTTTCATACGGTGTCAGCAGTGGGGTAGCGCGTGGCCTGAAGACGCGTGAGAGGTCTGTTCCAGGCTCGATGACGGTAAAAAAACCCTCGAAGTCAGGATCACCTTTGAGGAAGCCCTGAAATTCCACGCTTTGGGATGAGATATGGTTGACAACGGCATCGAACATCAGGCGGAAGTCTTCGCCCAAACGAGCGACATCCTCCCAGCTTCCAAAGGCCGGATTGACGCGGCGGTAATCGATGACCGAGAAGCCATCGTCAGAGGAATAGGGGAAGAAGGGCAGGATATGAACGCTGCTGATCACGTCGCTCAGGTATTTCTGCAGGAAAGCAGCCAGGGTTTGCAGCGGAGGCTGGTCTTCTTGCTGGACCATATCCGCATAGGTGATCAAAATCGAATCGCGCTCGCTGACGCGCTGCTCAGGTGAGGAGGAGGCCAGTTCTGGATGGGCAGCCTGGAAGCGCTCTAGTCGCTCGCTGATGCGCGTGCTGATTTCTTCTGCTGATTCACTCCCATAGATGAAAGCGATGTGTTCGGAAAGCGTTTTTTTCATAATGTGCCGCAAATATTTTCAGCCTCTGTCGTTCATCAATTGCCTGAGATAGATGTGCAGGGCGTCCATGGAATAGAAGCGCTTGGCCATGCGGAAGTTATGGTCGACGGTCTCCTGACGTAATTCGTTATCTGTGAGCAGCTCTACAGCCTGGTCGGCAGCGTTTTCGATGATATCGGGATCGACCGTGACCAGGCCGTGTTCGTCACGACCAGAGATCTGATTGCCCAAGGATACCAAACGAAAATTCTTGTCTTTGATATCCGCTTCATAGACGGGGTATTCAAAAAGCATCAAGGGTAGTTTTGCCCGCAGCGCTTCGAGCAGTTGGTTGCCCCAACCTTCCCAGATACTGGGGTAGGTGACAAAGTCTGCGAAAACATAAGTATCCCAGAGGGAATAGATTTTTTCGCCCTTGCGAGTAGTGCGGGTGCTACCGACGATATCTTCGATGAAGATCGCATCTACGCCTGCATCCCTGGCTTTGTGAGCCAGTACACTCTTATAGCGGCCAGTGGCATCATCCAGGGCGTACCCGGCCAGCACAAGCACGATGCGGCTGTCGTCATCGAATACCCGCCCATCGTACAGGCCTTTGGTCATGAGTGTTGCGCGACGATTTGGGTTGTCCAGGGCCTTGACGAAATCGATGGCCAATTCAATTCCCTTACGAGTAACGAGGCGCGTGGCCTGCAGGATCATGAGGTCGTTTTCTCGCAGCCCGATCCTGGTGCGAAAATCGCGGTTGTACTCATCGGGTGCCCAGGCTGGGGCCTCGAAATCAAAGACATTCGGCACCAGCGCAGCGTGGATGCCTTTGCGGTCGATGAGTTGTTGTTGCGCTAAAGAATTGATCACAACGTGCTTGGCCAGGGGATCTCGAGGGGGCAGGTAAAGATCGGCAAGTTCGACTGCGGTTCCACTGGTCAGCCTGTAGCCTACAGTGCGCTCGAAATAGAAATCATGGCTCTGGGCCAGTGTGGGCAGTTTTAGTTTGCGCATGATATTGGTGAGCGCGATTGCGACGGCTGGATTCGCAGCGACCGACCATACATTTTGGGGAATCAGGAAATCGATTTTCTTCTCTTCTATAAACGCCAAAATCTTGGTTTCGATTACGTCCGCTAAACGGAAGAGCCCTGCGCGGTACGTAGCTTCATTGCGATAATCGCGTAAGGCTTGAAAAGTGTTGTAATACAAATGGCGAGCGTCTGGCCGGTGGTGATACATCTCTTTGATTTCAGTGCCTTGGGCGGCAGAACCGATCTTCCCCGCACAGATATGCACCCTGTGCCCCATCTCTTCTAGCACCTGGATCCATTTGTTCATCTCCAGCGAGACGCCATCGGTTAGGCCAGCGATGTAGTGAAACATTCCGATGTTATGTGTCATAAAAACCTCAGTTTGGCCGCTGAGGGCAGAATGTGAAATTCAGCGGCAAATTTTAGAAAAGTATATCGCTCATTTGCATTCCGGCAACACCAATTACAGTGTCAGCGCCGCCGTAATACACGTAGATTTCATCACCGATCACAGCTTGTCCGCAACTGAAAACCACATTGGGGACGTAGCCATCAATCTCCCAGTCCAGCTCTGGCTCGAGGATGGGATCGGCTTGACGGGAGATAACTTTGGAAGGATCGTCTAAGTCGAGCAGGGCTGCTCCCAGACTATAGCGGGGTCCGTCGCCCACGCCATGATAGATCAGGAACCAGCCAATGGGGGTTTTGATGGGTGGGCCGGCGATACCGATCTTGATATTTTCCCAGGGAGAATCGGGCCGCGCTTTCATCACAACCTGGTGATCTCCCCAGGTTTTTAGATCGTCAGAATATGCCAGCCAGATATCTGGGGGCCGGCGGTGGAACATGACATATTTGCCAATGATCTTTTCTGGGAACAAAGCGGCGTCTTTGTTGGGCTCATCTAGCATCACACCCTGCCGTTCCCAAACGATTAAGTTCTTCGATTTTGCCAGGCAGATGCGGTAATCGCCCTCGAAGCGTCCCCCATATCCGGTGTACATCATGTAGAAAGTCTCGCCAATCTTGACTATGCGGGGATCTTCGGGGCCGCGCTGTTCCTGGGGGGTATCGTTGATCAGGATGGGATTCTCCAGACGATTGAAATGGATGCCATCGCTGCTAACTGCGTATCCCAGGTTGTTGATATATCTTCCCTGGCTACCATTGGAAGTGATGTCAGTGGCACGGTAGATCATGTGCACCAGGCCGTTGTCGTAAATTGCCGCGCAGTTGAACACCGCCGCTGCTTCCCAGGAATGGTGCATCTTGGGTAAGAGGATTGGCTTATTGGAAAGGCGATTCAGTTTCATCGATGTTTTGATCTAGCAGCACATTTGGCTCTCCAGGAATTCCTAGAGAGCCATACATTTATCCTGATTGGGATGTTTGGTTATCTCTCCCGTTTCAAGGTCGAAGGTTGTCAATGGATTGAAAGTGTTCATGTCCGTAAAGCATGTCAGGTCGAACTTCGAAAAATGGAACTCGCCAAAATCATAATTTTGATAGCCTCGAAGAATGGGCCAAATCTCTTGTAATCGATCTCCAGGTGGGTCTACACAATATGCCAGAGTAATATGTCCAGCAAATTTGCGTACGTCAACCTGGACAGCTTCCTTGATTACCTTTTCCAGAAGGAGCACTTTCTGGAGTTCGGTTTCGCTTCTGAATCGCACCAAGGCTGTGATCGTCGACTGCAATCCAATGCCCTGAACCTGAGTTTTTACCATATCCAATGACAATCCCTGCGAGAATGCATTCTCGACTTGGGCGCGGATGGTGTTGGCTTCTTCCGTTTTAGGAGGATCAGGCCTGGAGGTAATATCACAAATGGTCATGTGAAATGAAGCTGGTTCTAAGAATGAGTAAAAATGTGAAACACCCGATTGCTCAAACCCCTCTTGTATACTCCGTTGGACATCATAAAGGTTTGCGAATAACTCACTTTGTGGATCGATCCAAGTGATACAAGTCAAGCCGTAATAGGGTTTGATTTTTCCATTGCGGGAGAATTTTAAGTGATGTGGATGATCCCAAGTGTGACGTGCTAGATCCATCCTTGAAAGGATTTCTCGTTCTCGCAATCTGGCTTCGTATTGTTCTAGTAAGATTGACATGAAGAGTGTTTTATCTCGGGATTAGCCGCAAAGTCAAAATCTGGTACGGCTTGATTGTGGAGTGGAGTTTTTGGTCTTCCGCAGGGATCTCGGTCTGATTTGCTTCGAGAATATTGGTACGCCAGGCAGCCGCTATGGGGAAATTGGTCGTCAACGTAAATGGCCCACGCTTACGCTGGCTTTCGTATAGGCGCACGATGATGCCATCCCCATCCTGGGCGCGTTTGATGGTTTCGACGATGAGGTTCGGTCTGTTCACTTGTACAAACGATGATTGATCTGGGACGGAGGACGGGGGACGGGGGACGGCTTCCTCGGTCTTCCGTCTGCCGTCAGCGGTCCAAACGATCAACGGATCATTCAGCGCGTACGCTTCTGCAATGGTGCGCTCGTCCCAGCTTCCAGTATGCGGGAAGAGGCTGTACTTGAATTTGTGTTCGCCAAGGTCGGCATCGGGGTCGGGGGCTGTGGTGCCGCGCAGCAGGGTCAGACGCATGACGTTTTCGTAGATGTCGTGCCCATATTTACAGTCGTTGAGCAGGCTGACACCGTAATCTCCCTCGCTGAGATCGACCCACTTTTGAGCGGCGGTCTCGAAGCGCGCCCAATCCCAACTGGTGTTGCGGTGAGTGGGTCGTTCGACATTACCCCATTGGATTTCATAGGTGGCGGTAGGGGCCAGGATGTCCACCGGAAAGGCCACTTTGAGCAGGATTTTGCGTTCGCGCCACTCGATGTGGGTGTCAAAATCCAGGCGCGGGCTGTTGTGCGTCAGCGAGATGCGCTGGGTGTAGGGGCTGTTGAGGATGCGGCGTTTGATTTCCAGCGTGGCGCGCAGAGGGCCTTCTTCGATGACCTCGAGGCTGGTTGCTGGTTCTGCGAGCCAGATCTTGTCATCGTAGAAAATGTCGATATCCCAGGCGTCCCAACTTAGAGGCCGGTCTTCGAAAGCCTGGAATTGGTTGGCATGTGCGCCTTCGGAGAGTATCTCACGTCGAGCGGTCTTGTCGTAGATGCGAGTGATATCGCCTTCAGTGTTGAGTTCTACTCGGATGTAATGGTTCTCAAAAAGTTCGGGTTTACAGGTTAGCACCCTTCGGCGTCGCTCAGGCCCATCGTTAGCAGGTTGAACAGCCTGCCCTGAGTTTCCCGAAGGGTTCAACGTTTCAACGCTCAAACGTGTAACACTATATGGATGTAACTCGCCAACAGCAACAAGTTTGCCATCTACTTCAATGGGCTCATTGCGAGCGAAACATGTTGGATTGATGACGAGTTGTTCTGCATCCAGACTGGCGGCGATGACCTCTAATGCTTGCTCGCGAATCCCGGTCACAGATTTGCGTACCTCTTCGTACTGCTCAAGAGACTCTTCATAAACTGGGCCGATACTTGAGCCGGGGATGATATCGTGGAATTGGTTCAAGCAGACCAGTTCCCAGGCATGTCGGAACTCAGCATGAGGATACGAATATCCAATATCTAATATCGAAGCATAGGTTGCTAAGAACTCGGCATCATGCAATAAGAATTCAGATTTGCGATTTGCTCTTTTGTTCTTTGCTTGCGTGGTGTATGTGCCGCGGTGATATTCCAGGTAAAGCTCGCCGTTCCAGACGGGCAGATCCTCACTGGCAGCCTCGAGCTCTTTGAAGAAATCGCCCACTTCCCCAGTTTTTATCTGCGGTGTGGAAGGGAAGTCTCCCATTTCACGGATATTTTCCAGCATCTCCCTTGTAGGACCGCCGCCGCCATCGCCCCAACCATAAGACATCAGCAATGGTGGGATCTCGCCGGGAGGGCCATAATCTTTACCTTGGAAATTGAGCCAGGTGCCTATGATCTGGCTGGGAGATGCATCGGCGTTGTAGGTGGCTGCGTGGGGGCTCTCGGCGTCTTTAGTGGTGCTGAAATGGGTCAACACACGCGTGCCGTCGAGGCCCTGCCACCAGAAGGAGTCATAGGGCAGTCGGTTGTACTGACTCCAGCCGATCTTGATGGTGAAGAAATATTCCAGGCCGGCCTCTTTGATCAGTTGCGGCAGATTCCAGGCATACCCGAATACGTCAGGAAGCCATAAAACTGGGGATTCAGCCTGGGGACCAAAGTGCTGGCGGAAGAACTCCCTACCCAAGAGAAATTGTCGCACCAGCGATTCGGGACCGGAGAGATTGCAGTCTGCCTCGACCCACATCCCGCCGATAGGCTCCCAGCGCCCTTCTGCGATGCGTTCCTTGATACTGCGAAAGAGATCAGGGAAATCCATCCGCACGTACTCATATAGCTGGGGCTGGCTTTGTGTGAAATGATAATTGGGAAACTGCTCCATCAGCCTGAGGACATTGTGATAAGTTCTACCAGCCTTCTGGCGTGTCTGCCCCAACGTCCACAGCCAGGCCACATCGATGTGCGCGTGACCAATTGCGGTGATATTCACATCGAGGGGCGGACCAGCTGCTTCGATGCTCTTATTCAATTTTGTAAATGCATCTGCAATAGAGGCGTAAAAATTATCACCAATCGGCAATCGTAAATCCAAAATCCTAAATGCTTCATCCAAAGCAGTTAGCAAATTGTGTTTAGCGGGATCGCGCTCATCTAGATGCTCAGAGATGCCCAAAGCAACGCGTGCCAGGGCGATGAAATCGCGTGTGGGCTGGTGGATCTGGACGAGCTCACAGGGGCGCATCTTCAATTTCTTGGTCATATCCCCAACCGTCAGGCCACCGATGCCTGTCCAGCCATGCAGCGCAAGGGTATACTCCTGGCCTTCACACCATTCCTCTGGAAGGATTATTTCCTGATGGTGGCGATCGCAGGCCGCATAAGGCATACCGTCGATATAAGCTAAAGCTTCGGGATGAGAAAAATCACCCGAATCGCCTATTGGCAGGAACAAGGCGATGGGACCAGCGCCCACCCACGAGGTAGGAACGCAAAATCTGCTTCTCAGGACAAAGTTGGTCCTGGGGAGTCCCCAATAGGTATGTGGTTGGATCTCTACCCATGATGAGTCGTCCACTTTATCTTCAATAGGGGGAGATACCATGGGGCTATCGAGTTCAAGCAGGCGGAAGGGTGGGATAACCAGCCTCTTGCGAAATGTGAGCGACTCGATCTCCCCCAGACGCGCAGTGATCTTTCGTGATGTCCAGCGGATTTGATGACGCATGTTGCCTATTATGAACCTCTTGGGCTAATTTGTGAACCCAAGGGGATGATTTTAGTCGCCGATGGCAAGTGTGGTTTCGGGATCGAAGAACCTGAGCGTGTCCTCTTTGAATGCCAGATGGACGGTTTCGCCAGTTTGGATCTTTTGTTGGGCAGAGGTGATCACTTTGAAGATTTGTTGATCCAGTTGGAAAGCAACAACTTGGTGCGATCCTTGCGGTTCAGTGACCAGACATTCCGCTGAAAGGACGGCTTTCTCTTGATCCGTCAGGACCACATTTTCGGGTCGAACACCAAGGATCAATTTGCTTTTGCTGTAATATCGCAGTAAATCAACAGCCTTTGAGTCGAGTTTGTAATCGATATGAGGGTTTACAAGCCGATAATCTCCGTTCTCGGTTTTGATGTCAACCTCCAGGAAGTTTGTTGGCGGTGTACCGATGAAGTCTGCCACAAAGAGGCTGGCACTGCGGTGGTAGACATCGTCTGGGGTGCCAACCTGGATCACCTCGCCATCTTTCATGATCACGATTCGGTCGGCCATGCTCATGGCCTCGGATTGGTCATGGGTCACGAAGACTGTGGTGGCTTCGGTTTTGTCATGGATGGCTTTCAACTCGGTGCGCATCGAGACGCGCAGTTTAGCATCTAGGTTGGAAAGGGGTTCGTCCATCAAGAAGATATCGGGGTAAACGGCAATCGCTCGAGCAACAGCCACGCGTTGCTGTTGACCACCAGATAATTGTGAGGGATAGCGCTCTAAAAGCATGTCGATATTGGTCATCCCAGCCACATCTTTGACGATTTTATCGATTTCACTCTTAGATATTTTCTTGAGTTTCAGTGCGAAGGCAATATTGTCATAAACCGTCATGTGGGGCCAAACGGCATAATTTTGGAAGATCATGCTGACATTGCGTTGGCGGGGCTGGAGATCAGTTACATCGCGATCTCCTATGAGAATGCGGCCACTGGTGACTTCCTCCAAACCAGCGACCATGCGCATGGCGGTTGTTTTCCCGCACCCCGAAGGTCCCAAGAGGACCAGAAATTCCTTATCTTGAACCTTGAGATTGAAATCCTTGACGGCGATAACTTTGCGCCCGAATTGTTTGGTGACATCTTGCATTGTAAGGGTTGCCATACTTGACTCCTAAACAGTTACTCCACCCCACATCTGGTTGATGTATCTACGGATGAAGAACGTGAAGATAACAGAAGGAATAGCCATTGCCAGCCCACCTGCAGCTGACAGGTTAACTTGCCCGACTGCTCCCAGTAAGGTTTGGTAAACCACAACAGAGAAAGTCGGATTGAACTGGGTCAAGATGATCGCCGAAACGGTCTCGTTCCAGGCGCCCAAGAAAGCGTACATCGCCGCAGCCGCCAGGCCAGGTAATGCCAGGGGAAATGTAATGCGCAAGAAGGCCTGAAATTTTGTCGCTCCAAACACCTGCGCGGCTTCTTCCAGTGATTCGGGGATGCCCAAAAAGATGCTGGCTGTGATCCAAACCGTTAAAGCGATAGACCCAACAGAATAGACCAGGGATAGACCTATTGGTCTATCGTAGAAACCCATATTGGCCAGGATAATCACCATCGGTAAGGCAATGGCCACTCCAGGGAACATGCGCACAAAGAGCACGCTGAACTTCAGGGCATCGCGGCCTACAAATATGTAGCGAGCAAAGGCATAGCCTGCCATACCGCCAATGGAGAGAGAGATAAGAATGGTTATACCAGCAATTTGTAAGCTGCGTATCAGGGCGGGCACGGCATCGCGGGTTACTTTGAAGAATAAATCGTAATTGAGCAGCAGATTCTTACGCGCTTTAAAATATACGGGATCAGTGCCGCTCTCTAATTCGGCAATGCGATTTTCAATATCGGGGATGTCGTAAGGGGCGCCAATTTGTGAACGCATGTAGACAGACATTTTTTCGAGTTCGTTGGTGTCTAGTACGGTCTGGTATTCATCCTCGAAATTATCGTAAACGCTCAATAAGTAACCGCGCTCACCATAAGTCAGGGAATATTTGGCACTCAAAGCAGGTAATAATGGCAGCGGGAACTCGTAGGCCTCTCTGGTTGACAAAAACGAAAGCGAAACCAGGAAGAAGGCTGGCAATAATATTCCCACCCCAAGGGTAGTTACGAAGATATAAAAAATTGTGGTTTTGATGATCTTGGCAAGGCTAGTTGGTTTTTTATTGTTCATTGCCGCGCCTCCTGATCCCCGCCAAAGGCACCTGATACTCTAAGGTACAGCAAGGCTGCGATGGAGACGATCACGGATACAATGATCGTGTAGCCAGATGCCATCTGGAAACTGATATCAAGACCAGGCACTTCTTCGTGGTAATAGACGATACGTTCCACGAGCACAGGCAGGCGGTTGAAACCCATCAATAACACGATGATCAACCAGATTTGGATTGCTGATATCAACCTCAGGATTACCGCCGTCTGGATAGTAGATCGTAGCATGGGGATGGTGATCTTGCGTAGCACAGTAGTGAAATTGCCCCCAAAGACATACCCTGCCTCCTCGGCTTCTACAGGGATATTTTGCAGCCCGGCAAGCAAGATAATCATCACCGAGGGGATGACTTGCCAGGCGTCTATGATAATGATGATTGCTAAAAGTGCCCATTCGGAACCAGCCAACCAATAGATCTTCTTGCTCACCCCCAGGTAGAAAAGCAGGCTGTTTAGCCATCCGTGGGCGGTAAGGCCAGTCAGCCACATCGCACCTACAGCCACTGCTGGCAAAGCCATGGGTACCATGGCTACAAATAGGAAAAAGCTGGAGCCAACGAATTTACGGTTGATCAATATTGCCAGGAATAATGCCGCAAGAAACTCCAACGTAACCGAAAACACAACGATGATGGCAGTGTTCCTTATAGCAGGAATGAAGTCTGGGTCGGAAAATACCATTACATAGTTCTGCAATGTAAATTGTCCGGCGGCATCTCGAAAACTCTCGAAGATCGTTTTTAGAACAGGCCGCACCCAAAATAATGCGTAGTATGCCACAACCGGTAAGATGAGTAGATATGGAATGGCCTTCGACCAGACAATTCTGAATGTTTTTGAGCGGATTGCTACGGCCATAAACAACCCCTTTCGTTTGAAAGGTATTGGATAGAGCCGGGAATGGAAGAATTCCCGGCTCCATTTCTTACTCGACTAGTTACGATTTGCTGGGTTACTCAGTATTTAGAAGCGCTTCCACGCAGGCCTGACCTTCGTCAAGGCGTGCCTGAGTTACATCCGCACCAGCTAAGAGGGTGTCTTCGAAGATATCATCATAGCACTGCTTCACAGCACCCCAATCCTGGTAGTTGCCAGCGGGCACGCCGGAGACAACACCATTCTCGAGCACTAAGATAGCCTTATTGATGACTTCATCGATGGCCTCGTCCCCCAAGAATGCGAGGGCTTCCTCCACGGGCGGAATGAATCCACCCGTGCCTTTGGCGATCTTCACCTGAATATCGGGGCGGGTTAGGTACTCGAGGAACTGGATCGCCAGGTCGTAATTGGCGGAGCCCTTCATAACGGCGTAACCGCTAACACCAGCAATTGAGCCGGTGCCAACAGGGCCGGTGGGGGCGGGGGCCAGGGTGAACTGGGTCTCGTTGGAGGCGTAAACCTGCCCGGCACGCGCGTTGTGGAAAACGGTCAGCCAGGATTCTTCGCGCATCATCGGGTCAACGCAGGAGTCAATGTTCAAGACGGTGGGCACGAAGCCGCTAGCCTTGCCAATGGTCTCCCATACTTTCCAGGCTTCCATTGCTCCCTCGGAGTTGATGTCGGGGAATCCGGCGCCGTAAGACAGGCCGGTGCCACCGAACATGTAGATCCAGGACTTGGCCGGAATACCGGTGATGCAGACCTTGCCTTCGCCTTCGCCAGCAGCAACTGCAGCACCCCAGGCGGCATACTCTTCCCAAGTAATGGCATCAAGATCAACGCCATCGGGAAGATAATCCAAGGCTTTATTGTTGGCCAGCAGCAAGTAGACATCCGCACCAACAGGCAAGAAGTACTGGCTGCCATCCATGTGGGTGTCAGCTTCGAAGGCAGAACTGAATGTTCGGTCAGTCCAACCCGCAACAACATCGGTCAGATCCTCAACCCAACCAGCCTCGATCCACTCAGGCATGCGGCTGTTGTGGGCCACGACAATATCGGTGGTGACATGGTTGGTGGATTGCTGAACCTCGGCGCGGTCCAAAAGGGTTTGGTCATCAATGATCTGGAAGTTTACGATCACACCGTGTTCTTCTTCGAAGGGTTTGATGATCTCATTGATGAAGTATTCCTGCTCTCGCGGAGGGCTGAACAGACGCGAGGAGAAAACCAAAGTCTGTTTTACTTGTTCGGGTTCAGTTTCGGGGGGCGTTGCCGGCGTGAATGCTGTCAATAGAGTTGTTCCCAAATAACTACGGATAAGCGAGAGAAAAATTCCAAAGTCC
>CAZUSV010000020.1:34253-40953 GCA_964622645.1 uncultured Anaerolineales bacterium | reverse complement strand
CTTCCTTGGGCATCTGGCTCGGTGGTTAAATATGCCATTGATTCTCGTTTATCACGCTGCCAGGCTGCTGGGAGCTGTTCTGATGCTCTGGATGCTCTGGCGCTTCTTCGGCGAGATATTCTTCGAAGGGCGTGTTCATCGCTTAGCCTTTACATTGGCGGCCTTAGGTTCAGGGTTGGGCTGGGTTATGATCCCCTTTGGCCAATATACTTCTGACCTGTGGGTGGCGGAACTCTACCCATTTTTATCGGCTTTTACGAATCCGCATTTCCCCCTGGGTTTGAGCATGGTTTTGTGGCTGCTGCTCCCTCAACACAAGGGCTCTTTATGGTGGCAGGGAGTCAAACTCATCTTGATGTCTTTGTTGATTAGCATCGTCAGCCCTTTCGGACTCGTCGTCGTGCTCACGGTTCTGGGCGGGCATTTTGTCTATCTGTTTTTCGCCAAACAGGCCTGGAAAGAAATTCATATTCTGCGTGAGCAGTTTGTCAGGATATTGTTGATTGTGATCGCAGGAGCTCCGCTGATGCTTTACTATGCCTGGATTGCGGCCAATGACCCGGTCATATCGGTGTGGAATGAACAGAACCTGACTCTTTCTCCGCCGTTGTGGGATTTATTGGTTTCGTTGTCCCCCACATTGATCCTGGCCGGTGTGGGGATTTGGGCAATCTCCAAAGAGATTTCCCTGGAAAAGACCACTCTATCTGAATGCCATCTGTTTATATTGATCATCTGGATGGTGCTGGGTCTGATCCTGGTTTATCTCCCCTTCGGATTGCAACGCCGCTTTCTGACGGGCCTTTATGTGCCCCTGGCTGGTTTGGCTGCCTATGGCATATTTAAACTCGGCGTGCAGCGACCGAATTCTGTCCGCCTTTGGGTGGTAGCGTTATTTACTCTGGTCATCCCGACCAATCTGGTGGTCATGCTGGCAGGGTTTCATGGAGCTCGCACCCATGACGCCAACTTGTATTTGTCCACTGAGGAAGCAAGCGCATTACAATGGGTCGTGGAGAATACGCCAGCAGAGGCCTTGATCCTCTCCAGTCCCGAAATGGGGATTTTCATCCCAGCTGTCACCAGCCGGAGAGTGATCTATGGCCATCCCTACGAAACCATCTATGCTGATCTTGAGAGGGAATTCGTTGAGCAATTGTATGCAGGGGCATTTACGCAGGAGAGGCGCAATTCGCTGATCACCGAGCGGGGCGTGGATTACATCCTCTGTGGTCCCCGCGAGCAGGCCATTTCAGCTGAGTGTTTAGATTGGGAATACGAGAAAATGTTCTCTGATGGAGGGGTTCTCCTGTTCGCAACGGGGGAATAATTGATATGGATTCTGAGAGTTCCTTGAAAAATCGGCTTTCATCAATGCGCGGCCTGCAATCATTTTGGCCATTATTAATACCGCTTTTATTTTTCATCCCTGGGTTGAAAGGCTTTCCCTATCCCTCACCCGAGGCTGCATTTTCTGATATCGCCATCTCTCACTATCCTAACGCTCTTTACTTGAAAGGCGCCATTACAGAGTGGGGTGTGATCCCTTTGTGGTCACCAACCATCTTGAGCGGCTATCCATTTGCGGCCAATCCACTCTCCGGATTGTGGTATCCGCCCGGATGGCTGGCGTTATTATTCCCCTTGCCAATGGGGTTTAACCTCTTGGTCATGGCGCACCTGTTATTGGGCGGCGTAGGGCTGTATCGTTTGCTACGTTTGGAAAATTGCTCCCATCAAGCAGCCTTAATGGGCGCGCTGGCATTCGAGTCTTTGCCCAAGCTCTTGGGTCATTACGGAGCCGGGCATCTAACCTTGGTATATGCGGTTTCATGGACGCCGTGGTTGTTGGCGTGTCACGTTTCAAGTAGCAAGTTGCCTGCGAAGCGTATTTCGAAACTCAAACCAGGGATAGTTCTTGCGCTGATATTTCTAGCCGATCCTCGCTGGGCACCCTATGCAGGTTTACTCTGGCTGCTCCACATATTTGCGCATAGGCGCTCTGCAAAAGAGATAGATAAACATCGTAAAATTCCCACCACCAACCTCCAACTCCTAATATCTAATATCCAATATCTACTATCCAACCTTCTCATCCCCTTCCTCCTAACTGCCCCCCTCGCTTTCCCACTCCTCGAATTCACGCGCCTTTCCACCCGCAGCGTGCTCACATCTAAAGATGTTTTCGCCCACTCCCTGCCGCCAGCACGCTTACTGGGATTTCTCTTCCCAGATTTTGGCGGATTTCATGAATGGATGCTCTACCCGGGTGGGGTGGTGCTGGTTTTGCTGATGGTTTCTGTTCTCTTGGGTTTGCGCCGAAGAGGAGTTCGCTTTTGGCTGGCTGTCTACCTTCTGTCAACGCTATTCGCTTTAGGAGCTAACTTGCCTTTATTGCCCGCGTTGGCGAGAATCCCCGGCTTCGACCTGCTGCGCGTCCCCCCCAGGGGCTTGTTTCTGGCGGGGATGGCAGGGGCTATTCTGGCTGCTTATGGCTTGGATGCGCTCTCTGGGGAAATCAAAGACAGGCAGCGCCGGGTCAATATGAGCCTGGCGGGCTTGGCGGCATTTGTGATGACCTTTGCGCTCTCTGTTAGGGCATTGACAGGCGTTTGGGCAGGGGAATTCCTTTGGGGCGCTGGCGCGATTACCCTGGCCTCCCTTTGGGTGTTGATCGATGTCAGGGGGCAGGTACCACGCCAAACCTGGCTGGTCGTCCTGTTTGGGATGGCACTCTTGGATTGGGGCGCAATCAATGCAACAGTTCTGTCCTTCCGCAACCAGTCTGATGTGGTTTCGAAAGGGGGAAATGTTGGGGAGTATTTATCCAAGCGGCCTGGTGATTTTCGGGTTTATTCCCCCTCTTACAGCCTGCCGCAGAACATCGCCGCGCTGTACGAATTGGAATTGGCGGATGGTGTCGATCCGCTGCAGTTGAGCGCATACGTTGACTTCATGGACCTTGCTGCCGGGGTACCGCGCCCCGGATACGGAGTGACGCTGCCTGCTTTTTCAGGAGGAGACCCCAGCTCTGATAATGCTGAATTTCGGCCTGATCCAGCATCCCTGGGTTTGCTCAATGTTGCTTATGTAGTCGCAGAATTCGAGCTGCCTGTTGATGGTCTGGTGTTGCTCGAACGGTTTGGGGAGACGCGCCTTTATGAGAACACAACCGGATTGCCGAGAGCCTGGATTCAGCCTGATGACGGCGAGATTGGTGTCGATGTGACCCCGGCAGAGATCCTGGCATGGAAACCAAACCAGATCAGCCTTCAAGCGCAGGGCCCCGGTTTGTTGGTGCTCTCTGAGATTGCATACCCGGGCTGGAAGGTCACCGTCGATGGCCAGGCAGCCGAAATGCAGCAACCATTAGGATTGTTGCGCGCTGTGGTGTTATCCCCTGGCGAGCATAAAGTGATATTCTCTTTTCGTCCCGTGAGTGTTTATCTGGGATTAGGATGTTTTATCCTTGGTTTGATTATCTTGTTGTGGGTCAGAAAAGGCAGGCGGTTAACATTATGACAGATCAGAGAGCGACAAGCCCAGATCGCCATCGCACCTCGCACCTTGTACTTCGCCGCTACCCACGCTGGTTGTGGATCGTTGCCATCCTAGTGATGCTGCTCACCACCCTCCCATACCTGCTTGGATATGCTACGCAAGGGAGTGATTGGCGCTTTACCGGCTTTGTCTTTGGTGTCGAAGATGGCAATAGTTATATGGCCAAGATGCTGATTGGTGCCAGTGGCGACTGGTTGTTTCGCACGCCCTACACAGCCTGGCCCCAAGATGGCGTCCTGGCTTTCTTCCCCTACATGTTACTGGGCAAACTGACCTCGCCACCAGCGCAGCATGAGCAGTTGGTGGCTCTATTCCATCTTTTCCGTATTTTGGGGGGGATCCTGTATTTCCTGGCCAGCTATGATTTCCTGGCGATTTTCATCAAGGGACAGCGATGGCGGGCTTGGGGAGTTCTCTTAACTGCCCTCGGCGGTGGGCTGGGTTGGTTGTTGATCTTGCTGGGGCAGGGCTTCTGGTTGGGGTCATTGCCTCTGGATATGTACTCACCTGAGACTTTTGGCTTCCTGTCCCTTTATGGTTTGCCTCATCTTGCAGTAGCGCGCGCCTTGTTGTTATGGGGATTGCGTGCTTATCTTGAACCTGAATTCTCGATTTGGAAGGACCGGCCGGGTTTGTTTGTCGGGAGTTTGTGGCTGATGATGGGTTTGATGCAACCGCTGGCAGTTGTGTTGGCATGGGCGATCCTGGGCGCGCATTGGGGCGTGCTGCTCATCCATCGCATCTGGCAACGTTGGATGCATAAAGATGTCGATTGGATTGGTTTGAGAGTTTGGTTTGGGCGCTGGCTCTCGATCGTGGGCGTAACATCGCCCCTCGTGATCTACACGGTTTGGGCATTCGACCGCGATCCTGTCCTCCGCCAATGGACTGCGCAGAACCAGATTCTTTCTCCTCACCCATTGCATTACGCCGCGGCCTATGGGCTTTTGATCCCCTTTGGCATCCTGGGCGCAGTCCTGCTCTTACGCAATGGGCGAGATGCAAATTGGCTGCCGATTGCCTGGAGTCTGGCTCTGCCGGTGTTGGTGTATGCACCCTATCCTCTGCAGCGGCGCCTGGCGGAGGGCTATTGGGTTGCCCTGGTCGTTTTAGCGCTGGTATTCTTCGATCGTGCTGTAAATTCTACTAAGTTTGAGGAAAAGAAGTCGAACTTTTCACTTTCTGAGGGAATTTTGAGTGGCAGGGGAAAAAGATCGAGCAAGAGAATACAATTGCATATTTTCCAATGGCTCTTAGGGTTTACCTTCCCAACGACCCTGTTTTTGATCATCGGTGGCACCAATGCAGTCAAGGTGCCGCAGATCCCGATCTTCCGCCCACGCGCCGAAGTAGAGGCCTTTCTATTTTTGGATCAATTGGCGAACGCTGACTCGGATACGGACACCGATATCGTCGTCCTGGCCTCATTTGAAACTGGCAACGCGCTCCCGGCCTGGGCGCCGCTTTTCATGGTCATCGGTCACGGGCCTGAAAGCGTTGGTCTGGCAGAACTGAGGCCGCGTGTAGAGAGAGTCTATCAGCAAGCCGCAACAGGGGAAGAGCGTTTAGAACTGCTCCGCCAATTCCAGGTTGATTTCCTGTTCTGGGGACCCCATGAACGCCAACTAGGCGATTGGGACCCCAACACAGAATCATATTTGCACCTGGTTTATGACCACCAGGGTTACTCCATTTATGCTGTAAACCTATCTGACAACTAACAACAAACAACTGACCACTGACCACTGGATACTGAATACTGAATACCGTCAACCCTAATCGAGGTGCCTATGAGAGAATTCGATACATTTGCTGTCCATGCTGGCGAGGGGGCCGACCCGGAGACGGGGGCGCTGCGCCAACCTCTACACATGTCAACCACATTCAAGCTACCGGGATTTGGTGTGAAGCTTTTCGATGCCATCTATATGGATTCCGCCAGACCACCCTATGCCTACACACGCTGGTGTAATCCGACGCTGCGGGCTTTGGAAGATCGTTTGATTGCCCTGGAAGGCGCTGAAGCGGCCGTTGTGGTCGCCAGCGGTATGGCGGCGGTTTCAGCGTTGATCTTCACCTTATTGAGCAGTGGGGATCACCTGATCGCCAGTGAAGTCTGCTATGCCGGTTCTGTGGAGTTGTTTGGGGAGCACCTGCCGCGCTTTGGCATCGAAGTCAGCCTAGTGGATACCAGCGATCTCGAGCAGGTTGAAGCAGCCCTCAAACCGAATACTAAGTTGATCTATGCCGAGACGCCCGCCAACCCCATCCTGCGCATTGCTGATATCTCTGCGCTGGCCAAGATTGCCCATGGTGTTGGGATAACCCTGGCCGTCGATTCAACCTGGGCTAGTCCGGTTTTACAGCAGCCCCTGGCCTTAGGCGCCGATTATGTCATCCACAGCTTGACCAAATTCATCAATGGCCATGGCGATGCGCTGGGCGGTGTGGTCTTGGGTTCTGAAGAGAACATCAAAAGAATTCGCAAAGATATGCTGGTGCATTTAGGTGGCGCGCTGAGCCCCTTCAACGCCTGGTTGATCAATCGCGGTTTGGTCACCCTGCCAGCACGCATGCAAAAACACAGCCAGAATGCGTTTGAAGTGGCGCGCTTCCTGGAGAGTCACCCTAAGGTTAGGCGCGTGTTCTATCCCGGTCTGATCAGCCACCCTCATTATGATCTCGCCAAGAAGCAGATGAGCGACTTTGGCGGCTTGCTCACCTTTCAACTCAAAGGTGGACTGGGCGCAGCCATCACCCTGGCTGAGAAGATCAAGCTCTTCCAATATGCCACCTCCCTGGGTCACGCTCACAGCCTGCTCTTCTATTATCCCACCGATATTTATATCGACGCGGTTTCCTATCTGGACGCCGATCAAAAGCAGCGCATCCGTGAGTGGACGGGGCAGGGCATCGTGCGCGCCAGCGTCGGCTTGGAGAATCCCGACGATTTGATCGCCGACCTGGATCAGGCACTTAGAGCAAGAACGGTCAAAGGTGCTGTGGGCCCTCTGGCGTACGGCATGATGAAGAGATTTACTGGATAGTCTTACACAGGGATCTCCAGAAATTCCCGTGGTAATGTCCAGATTTGTGGGTATGGGGCGTGCGGAGCACGCCCCATACCCACAAATCTTGG
>CAZUSV010000020.1:3250-34243 GCA_964622645.1 uncultured Anaerolineales bacterium | reverse complement strand
AATATATCCTTTTTTTTTTTATTTTTTTTGGGGGGGGGGGGGGGCCCCCCCCCCCCCAAAACCCACAAATCTTGGAACTACCCCAGGGATTCCTAGATAGCCATACGCAGTTCGGCTATCGTTTCGAGTAGATTTTTAGAAGTCGTTTGGGGGGATACAACCACCAGTCGCAGGGCTGCTCTGCCATCGAGGTTCGTGATCGAAATTGATCGCTCTCCCGCTGACAAGATATGCTGGAAGAGTTGCCTTTGCAGGGCATCCATTTCTTTTTGGGGGATTCCCTCAGGGGTCATGCGGAAGCACAACACACCGGTGTCGGGCTGGTGGAGAACTTCCACATCGGGTTGAGTGCCCAGATTTTCCGCCAGAGTACGGATGGCGACCAGCGGCGAGCGAAGTTCCTCGACGATCTGATGGAGCCCTTTGCCGCGCAGGATTGTCACTAGGGGAAGAGCGGACATCGGACGGGTGGAGGGTGGGGACTTGGTCCCTGGGTTTGGTTCTGCATCCTCGGCGCGGTTGAAATAACTGCTGTACAAGGCCATGCGGGCGAACTCGGCGCTATCCTTGACGAAGAGCACCGAGTTGGGGATCGGCGCGCCCAACTGTTTGTGCGCGTCCCAGACGATAGAGTCAGCGCGTGTATCCCCGACATATTTCTCCGCCCACTCTGGCACCAGTTTATAAGCATATCCATAAGCACCATCGACATGCAACCAGGCGCCGGTTTGGGCACACAGGTCTGCCATAGCATCAATGGGATCTATCGCGCCGGTCGATGTGGTACCTGCGGTTGCTACCATGCAGACGATATCCTTTGGGGATTTTAGATTTTTGATTTTGGATTGCAGGATACTTATATCGATTCGTCGGTTGGGGTCGATGGGCAAGGGAATCAGACTATCCTCGCCCAGGCCCAGGATCCGTACTGCGTGTTTCAGTGAAAAATGTGCATCCTTCGATACCAGGATTGTCAACCGATTGGGATCGTCAAACCCGGCGACCCCTTTTTGAGCGAAATCGAATCCTTGGTTTTCTGCATGTCGATGCAGGGCCATATAGAGCGCCTGCTGGTTGGCATAAGTGCCCGAGTACATAAAGGTAGCATCCGCCTGGGTACCGAGACCAAACAACTTGCATAGCGCCCGGCAGCATAATTCTTCTAGCACGGCACCGCCGGGCGATACCTGCCAGTTGGTCACCCCCTGGTTGAAATCCAGAGCAATCTGTGCCCCCAGCTTGGCCTCGGGTGGGGGAAAGGCATTGAACATGGATTGAAAGCTGGTTTGGTCGTAGCGCATCAGATGCGGTTCCAGGTGTTCTGACACCATGGCGCGCATTTGCTTTGTTGTTAGTCCCTCAGCTTGAAAATCCACCAGAGGGGCAATGTCAGCGGCTACTTGTGCAGGGTCTGCGCCGGAATATAATCGGGATTCTTTGTGTTTACTCATTTCTAATCCCTGAGAGAAATGACCACAGATGAATTGGATGAACACAAATTTTGGAATACTTCATCTGTGTTTGCCGTAGGCACGCCGTTGGCGTCCCATTTATCTGTGGTTTTTTATGCTAACTTTCGGTGCAGGTAACGACCGCGCCCTTTCTCAGCCAGGCACTCTTCCCCATCGATGATCAGCTCCCCGCGCGAAAAAACCTTCCGCACCTTACCGGTCACCTGGATGCCTTCATAAGCATGCCAATCATTCGGCGAATGCGAATTTTCCTGGCCCATCGTCCACGTAGCTGTAGGATCGAACAGCACGATGTCCGCGTCCGCACCGGGCAACAGTGTCCCTTTTTGGGGGAACATGCCGAAAATACGCGCCGGGTTGGTAGCGACCAGATCCACGAAGCGGGGCAGGGAAATGCGCCCCTCTGCAACGCCCTTGGAATACAGCATCGTGAGGCGCGGCTCGACGCCCGGCATCCCATTGGGGCACAGGTCAAAGCGCTCATGGCCATATTGGGTGGCTTCCCAGGTATAAGCGGCATCGTCAGATGTCACCTGTAGCAGGCGACCATCCTTGACCCCTTCCCATAGTTGATCCTGCGTGGCCTGGTCTCGCAGAGGTGGGGAGCAGATCCATTTCAATCCATCCTCTCGGTGGAGCATCTCATCCGTGAAGGCCAAATAATGCGTGCAGGTTTCGGCCAGCACATCCAGCCCTTCGGCGCGGGCGGCATTGACCAATCTCATGCCTTCGACCGAGGCCAGATGCACAATGAACAGCCTGCCGCTTACCTCGCGCACGAGTTGGATACCATCGGCGATAGCTTTAGTCTCTACTTCCTGGGGTTTGCTCTCCGTATGGTAGATCTTATCAATGAAGCCATTTTCGAGTAGATTGGCAACCCCCGCTTCGGCCAGATCGTTGTCCTCGGCGTGCACCATCAACATCCCCCCGGCGTCCCGCAGGCCAGCCAGAATGCGTTTCAGGTCAGGCCTTTCGATCAGCAAACCCTCAGCGCGGTAAGTCATATAGCACTTGATCGTCGGCGCGCCGGCCTCGACTGCCAGCGGGATTTCTGTCAGAGTCTCTGCTGTTGGTTGGGTGATGACAGGATGCACACCCCAATCGATCAGGGCCAAACCATCAGCTTCAGCATGCTTGGCATCCAGGGTGCTCATCAGGGTGGCGCCTTTGGCCTGGTTGGAGAAATCCAGCACGGTGGTCGTGCCGCCAAAGGCCGCCGAGAGCGTGCCAGTGTAATAATCATGCACGCTGATCGTATTCATGAAGACATCGTTGAAGTGCACATGTGTGTCGACCCCGCCTGGCAGAACGAGCAGGTCGCCAGCATCCACGGTTTGATCAGAAGTGAGAGTTGAGAGATCTCCAATGGCTGCGATCTTGTCGCCTTTGATGAGCAGGTCTTGTTGCGAGACACTCCCTCCCACGACGACCGTTCCACCTCGAATCTTGATTGTCTTCATTCTTTTATATTCTCCTAAGGTGACAGTCATCTGCCAGATGACTGTCACCTCGTGTTGAAAAACTAAATCGTCCTCGCCAATATAGTTATCGAAAGATACCCTAGATCAAGGACAGGTACATTGGTGCTATGTTGCAGTTGTTCGACAAGGTTTATCGGATGGCCAAAATAGTCGAGAACGATGCATTCCAGGTTATGTTTGCCAATCATCCAACTGAGTTTTTGATGAAATGCCTGATCCTGATTGCTAATGTCTGCGCTCCACACTGTAGCTTTCCATCCGGCTGCATCCCAGCGATGCCGAATGGGTGCTTCTTGTTCGGGAACAGGCGCGATCAGGCCGATGGACTTGAAACCCAGGCTATGCAGCACACTTTTGCCGACCTCAAAGGGCTTGAAAAGGGGGCGGTTTCCGTGTAATTTGGCGAAGGTCCCCGCGCACATCAGCAAGGATGCAGCCACATCCTGCTTTTCTACCAAATCCAGGGCTTGTTGTAATTTGGGTGCGATATAGTTTTCGGCGACTATCACTACATTGCCGTCGCCCATGCGGGTGACCAGGGGATAGGTAACTTCCTTGACGTCTGGTAAATCGTCGCTGGTCAAATTGTCCAATGCCCCGGCCTGGATGATATTGAAGTTTGAAAGTATTTGAGCGAGCGGTTCAACCAGATCTGGGCGCGGGCTTTGGCCAATGGTCAGCGCGCCAATGCGTCTTTGAGCCATGTTTTCATTATATCTAATTCTTGATGTAACTGCTCAGCCAAGGAACGGATTTACCCTTTTTTCGGGGGATTCTCTGGGGGAGGGACATTTACGGAAGACAGCTATGGGGGTGTTATTCCTGCCAAAGGCCGAAGGCATCGCTCACCGGGACTACGAACATAAAGCCTGTCCCTTCTGCTTCCAGTGAACCTAATAAAGTTTCTGTCGCTATCCGAACCCGTTGCACAGTTTCTTGATCTAGCACCACTGAAAACATTGTCCGGTTGCGGCTTTCCTCACCACTCTCAATATCTTCCAACGTTGGCATTAAAGGCAAATTATCGCGTACCACACCCTTTAGTGCGCGCTGTAACCCCAGGCTTTCAATGATTGTGGCCCCCGGCACCCCTGCCTCTTTCCAGGAGTTTAACAGCCCCTTACAATGAAAAGGATCGTTCACAACTAATACAATTAAATACATCTTATATCTCCTTAGGTGTCCGAATCTGTCATCGCCGTCACCTGCCCATGGGATTGAGTGCCCTTACGGAACATCATTCGCAAGACCGGGGGCGTCAATAAAGTCGTCAAAACCACCATCGCTACCGCTATAGAAAGCTCGGTCTGGGTAATAAAGCCTTCCGTGATCCCCACCGTTGCCACAATCAAGACAACCTCGCCGCGCGGCACCATGCTGAATCCCAGTTGGACTGATTCCCTGACAGATAACTTGCCCAACAAGCCGCCCAGACCAGAACCAATAATCTTAGATAATATTGCTGCAGCCAGCAGTATTCCCAAGAATGCCAGAGTCTTACTATCCAATGCGCGGAAATTCGCTTCCAGGCCAACATCCACAAAGAAGATCGGCACGAACACACCATAGGCGATCGCTGAAAATCCCTGCGTGATCTTGGCTTTAAGCGGTGTGCGGGCAAAGAATAGCCCCGCCAGGAAGGCCCCAATGATCGTCGCCAGACTGCCAAAATATTCTGCTGACCAGGCGAAAAAGATCATCACTGAGAAAGCGAAGGCGATTACGCCTTCACTGATCGGCAAGCGCTCTGTCCAACGCGCAAACCGCGGCAGCAATACAATACCTACAAAGATCGCAAGCGCGATATATAAAATCATCCGTCCCACCAGTATTAAAATTCCGCTTCCAGCACTTAGCTCTTGTGAACCGCTACCTCCTAGTACAGCCAGGAAGATAGAGATACCTAATACTACCAGGGTATCGTCGATCACCGCCCCACCGAGCAGGCTGGCCCCCACCCGGCTGCGCAGCGCACCCAATTCCATGAGTGTTTGTGCAGAAATGCTCACGCTGGTTGGCGCCAGCAACAACCCGATGAACAGCCCCTGTTGGGAATCAAAGCCCATTAATGTAGCCGCTAAATAGCCCATCCCCAGCGGGACCAGGAAGCCCAGCACCCCGGCAAACACCGCAGCCCGCCCAGATTTTTGCAGGTCTGAAATATGCAGTTCTAGTCCGGCAATAAAAAGCAGTAGTAGCACGCCCAGCTCAGCCAGGAAGGTGATGGTTTCTTCCAAATGAATATCTGTGAAAATATCCCAATGCAGGAAATTTAGCACTGTCGGACCTAAGATCAGGCCAGCCAGTACTTCACCTGCTACTGCTGGTTGGCCGAGCCACACGCTGAAGTAGCCGCCCAGCTTAGCCGCCGTAATGATCACAGCTATGATAATTAGAAATTGCAAAAACGGTAACAAGAATGGCCTCCAGTTAATTATTTGTTTAGGCACCACGGCTAAGACGTAGTCAGTCGAGCCAGACCATTATAACGGATCAGCAGATACGATCAAGGTTACCTTAAATCACCAGCCCATTGAGGCCGCGCCAACCTAATCCGGCGGACTGAGCCATTGGGGGATAGAGCGCCATGCCACCGAGAGGGTGACCTGCATGGGCAGCATAGGCTTTGTTGACTGCATCATCTTAGTCACCGTCCCAGCCACCAACCGTCGATGGGATGAGCTGCGTGGATGTATATGCTTAGTGAGCGTCTGGAAATAACTTCCCGATTTAGAAGCTAAACTTCTCTGAGAAGTTTAGCTTCTTGATGGAATATTTACAAATGACTCCTAAGTACAGCGTAAACAAAGTAACTGAAAGTTATCCTATCGTGGCTTAGGCCGGTCTCCAGACCGTGCCGGAGTGACTCGGTCTGGAGACCGGTCAGAGCAAAAATTGTAATAAACTTTATTTACAGTGTACTAAGTGCGTTATTCAAAGTATTTCAATGATGCCGCGGTAGCCGTCGACTCGTACCCTCTGGCCGGTTTGCAGCGTTGTCGTAGCGTTACGCACGCCAACGATTGCGGGAATGCCATATTCCCGCGCCACCACCGCGCCGTGCGTCAGCGCACCGCCAACTTCCAGTATCAGTCCACTGGCATTGATGAAGAGCGGTGTCCAGCCGGGATCAGTGAATTCGGCTACCAAGATTTCATCCGGTGCGAGGGTTTCACGCTGCGGGTCGCGGATAACGTGCACCGCGCCCTCTACTATACCTGGTGAGACCGGGTTGCCCAATAATGCTCCCTGCGGTGCATCATCCATATGGTAGTGTACAGCGGGTGCCTCCCCGTCACTGGTGACGATCAGCGGCGGAGTGAGCTTCTGATACTGTTCAACATCGGCGCGCCGCTGGGCGATAATTTTGCCCCAATCAACGCCGTCATCGTCCCAGATGCAGAGCAGTTCTCGCCATGTCAAGAACCATAGATCATCGGATTGTGCCAGTTTCTTTGCTGCAACCAGTTGGCCGGCTATGCCTTTCAGGATTTCCTTGAATACCGCAAACATGCGCACAACCAATAACTTGTGATGTTCGCGCATCCCACCGACTTCGGTCATCGTATGGTACAGTCGTTTGAAGATGCGGATGCGTACCCGACCAAATGGTCCGCGTCCCGCTGTATTGAGTAATTTCTGCATGGCTGCCTGCCGACCCTGGAGTAATACCTGCTGGTGAGTGCGGTGACGCCCTGCTTCTCTTTGTAAGTATTCGGCGATTACCTTTAACACGGGCAATGGGTCATCGTACCAACGCGGCATGGAGATGTCAATCTCCGAGGGACCGCGGGCTCCATAATGGGATAGAAAATCACCCCAGGCTGTCATGAAGGGGGCGCTGCCTTCTAGTTCTGCAGCCTTTATGAGCCATAGGTGTGCGTCATCTCTCAGATGTTCGAACGATTCCACCAGTTGCGGGGAGCGACGTGCCAAATCGGCCAGATCACCGATTGCCAGATTCATCTCATTTACCACGTTTCCGGGAATGCCCAGCGTAAGTGCCTCGAGTTCATCCAGCGAAAGCCTGCGCTGTGCCAGCCGCCTCAAAAGCCGTGTAGCTGCGATACCCGCTCCGGTTTCGGGTACCCAGTTCAGGAAAAAGGGGAAGATTTTAGGCATGATACCTAGCATAGTTTGGAGATGCTCCTTGCCCGACGGTTGTGCCTCGAGGCGGCGAGTCATATCCGCGATGAAGTTGTCTATTAACGTATTAGTGTGGTCGGCAAAACCGGTCAGGTTGCGCATCCAGAGCGCGCTCAACACCCGACGCAATATCAAAAACACGCTTTTTAATAGGGAAAAGGAAAGGTGCAGTCCGTGCGCCCGCTGAAATTTGGGTTGCTGGATGACTTGCTTGACAGCTTCAGGTGCCAGTGCGTCGAGTTGTGAGAGCAGACCAAGCATGGCTCTACGCAGCACAGGATGTCGCAGAGGCAGGGTGATGTCGGCAAACATCCGTCCGCCACTTGTGCGTATGTACACATTGTCGAAAATGTTTTCTGTGTGACCGATAGGCATCAGCACTTGAATGGTTGATATGCTGAGTGGTGCCATGGCACGCAGCATGCTTTGTTGATGCCCCAAGCTAAAAAAGATATGCAGGCTGTCATTGGGAGATTGCAAACCATCAATAGGATATAGTGAGGTAATCGGGCGGGTTTGCAACAGGTAGATTTGTCCGTCCGCGATCGCCCATTCGATATCCTGGGGCGTGCTGTAATGGGCTTCGATTTTACAACCCATATCAGTCAGCGCCAGAATTTGTGCGTCTGTTATAACCGTTTGGGTGCGTTGAGTAGCACTTATTCTTTCTTGACGGGTACCACCATTCTTTTCGGGGAAAATGGCAATTTCTTTGTCGGCGATCTGGCGGCCGAGGATGGCGCGGGTTCGTTTGTCCACCCGGTAGGCATCGGGAGAAACCAATCCGCTGACGAGGGCTTCGCCCAGCCCGAAACTAGCGTCTATGGTCAGGGTATGTCGATGTCCAGTGAGTGGGTCTGCTGTAAAAAGGATGCCGGATGTCTCGGCCATGATCATCTGTTGTACTACTACCGATAACTGCACCTCGCGGTGCGGGAAGTGGTTCTGAGTACGATATAGGATAGCACGATCGGTGAAAAGCGAAACCCAGCAGCGCCGGATGGCATCCAGGAGACTGGCTTCGCCGATCACATTCAGATAGGTATCTTGTTGACCGGCAAACGAAGCCTCTGGCAGGTCCTCAGCGGTGGCACTCGATCGCACCGCATAGGCATGCTCGGTTCCTAATTGCCGTAAGTGTTCTTTGACAACGGCGACAATCTTTGCGGGTATGGCGACATCCAACAATGCATGGCGAATGCGTTGCCCTACATGGCGCACTTTTTCCACATCTTCAGTGGTAATCATGTCCAATGACGTGTAGAGGTCATCGGCCTCAGAGTAAGACTCGATAAATTGTTGGAAGGCAACCGTCGTCAAACAAAACCCCATAGGGATGGGAAAGCCAGCATGGGTCATTTCACCTAAGTTTGCGCCTTTGCCTCCCACCAGGGGTAAATCTACGGCGCGAATATCAGAAAATGGCAAGATGAGCGCTTCTTGATGTGTCATAGCAATTCTGAAATTCCTTTCGTCAGGAAGATGAGGCCAAAGATTAATGGAGCCCAAATCCCGATTGAGCGGCTGTGTCGGTTCAGGGTTTGCTTGATCGAATTTAACACATCTTTGGCGCGTTTCGGAAACGAAAAATAGATGATGATGGGGATGATAACAGACAGGCAGAATACCAGTACGACCAGCAAGGTGACGACGATTTTCTGGGGGATAAGTAGATTGCTGAGAATTACGACCGATAAAGCTGTTAAAAAAAGTGCCAGGTTCTTAAAATTAACCACTGAAATCATTGCTCCAAACCCAAAGGCCTTTGGCGGGGTGATTTTGTCCACGATTGAGAAAAAGCGCGGTTCTTCTATCTCATCAGAGACTGGTTTACGCCAATTTCTGAGGGAGACCCAAATCAGCAAAATTCCCAAGACGATCAAAAGAATGGGGAAAAACAAGCTGGGTTCTCCGGTGTTGTTCTCTGTGGCGCGGTATCCCAAAACGACGGCTGAAACCCCGATCACGGCGTAGGCGCTGGTATATCCCAGCGCGTAGCCTAGTCCGTTACGCCATCCCCGATCTGAGATCAGCAGCAAAATAACCAGCGTGATTGATCCGAATGAGAGCAGTCCGGATGAGGCCAGTACCAGGGCTTGCATGAGTACAGGTAACAAAGTTTCTCCTTGAATTGTTCTGCTTTATTGTTAGTGTGTACTAACTAAAATATAGCACCCTTTTTATTGTAAGTCAACACTAACATATGGTAAAATGATAAACATCAGTTTATATGGGAGACGAAATGCCAAAAATAGTCAATGATGCCGATATCTATAAAGCCGTGATACAAGTTGTGACTGAACGCGGTTATGCAGGTGCTACCACTAAGCAAATGGCCGAGGCTGCCGCCGTCAGCGAAGTGACTCTATTCCGTAAATTTGACAGTAAGCCTCAATTGGTGAAACAAGCCATTGCGGAGATCATCGAGAAAATCAATATTGGGGCTGTGGCTGAATATTCCGGTGATATTGAAACTGACCTTATGCGAATAGTGAAAACCTATGCAGAATCGGCCGTTGATCATGGTCAATTCTTCATGATCCTGTTGTCTGAGATGCGGCGCTATCCCGAAATGACAGAATTGGTCGATGCGCCTTACGATATCTTTCAGGGGTTTGGTAATTTGCTGAAACGCTATCAGGACGAAGGAATCTTGCGGGGTGAACACCCCTTGCATGCCCTGGCAGCATTATTGGGACCCGTGATTTATACCAGCTTAATTCAAAATGCCTTTCCCGAAGCGGATATACCCCCCTTGAATTTGGATAACCATGTTGACAGTTTCTTGATAGGGCGGCGGTTATAAATAAAATGTATTGTGGGAGGTGAGATTGTTGAGAGATTTCATGATTTGCTCCCTTACATTTGCGAAGTCGCCCTTGCCAGCGGCACGCAAGGCGCTGCGACCGGATACCAACCTGCGCAGGCAGGTTTTGCTATCGTTGCTGCGACATCCAGTCGCCGGATCTGCCAAGATTCGTCACTTCGCCATACCCAATGGGTTAGAAATGAGTATAGCGCAAAAGTGTCAGTGGCCTTAGCAAATACCTTCCGAGATTTGTCATTCCGATGAGCCCTGCGTTCTTTGCAGGGTGAAGAGGAATCCCTGATAAGTTACGCCTGGGGGATTCCTTGGTCGCAAAAAGACGCTCCCGCGGAATGACACAATGTTGTAGAGAAGCGCTCAGAGCGGTTTTTTTTCTATACCTTAGCGACATTTTTGCGGTACACTCGTTAGAAATTGAAATCGCTTTCTCAATTTTCACCTGCGATATAATTGGATCGCCATGACAGTGATAACAACGGATACCCAATACCACACGGATACGCATCAGACTCTGAACAGTTTCTTTGATATGCCTGTAACCACGAGGCAGGAGATGTTGTTTGACGCCATTTTCGAGACTCACAAGTGGCACATCTCCCACAATCAAGCCTATCGACGCGCTGTGGAATCGAAAGGCGTTGGGGAATTGATCGACGAGAGCAGTCTGGTGCGTTTGCTACGGCCCACTGCGCATATTTTCAAATCCTATATCGATGTCCTTGAAACACCATTTCCCGAATATCATCCCCAAGATTTCCTTACCTGGATGGCTGATAACCTGTCCATCGATATTTCCGCAACCCGTTTGAAGAAATTCAAGTCGCGCTATTCCAGCCTGGAAGCATTTCTGCTGGCAATCGAAGAGCATTTTGCTGACTTGGGCTTTGTGATCGGTACATCCAGTGGTACCTCTGGAAAATCCACCATCATGGTAAGGGATGCCGCAGGAGTCGATCTGGCCATCGCAGCCTATAAATTAGCTGTCTATCGCCTGTGGGGGACTAAGGACGCCCATGAAATCGTCTTCATCATGCCAGAACAGACTCGCATTGTCATGGCCTGGCTGGCACGTCTTGCCACGGAGCATCTCGGAATGGGACCCCAGGCACATTTTGCGATCCCATTTCCAGCTTCCCCAGATCACGTGCGCATTCGCTCTGGACAGTTGTTCAAGCCAGGGCTGAGAGGGGTTATCGAGCGTAAACTTCTTTACCCCTTCATGAACAGGATGAATGATACGCGCGTCAAGGAAACCTATGTCAGCCGGACGATTGCCTGTCTGGAAGATTTATCGCAGGCACGTAAACCTGTACTGCTCTTTGGGGGATGGATCCAACTGGATGCGGTTTATGAAGGGCTGCGCCAAAAAGGGTATGGAGAAGATGGTCAGACGCTTAAGTTGCACCCTGACAGCATGATTGGCACTGGGGGTGGGGTGAAGGAAATCTACCCCTACTTACCTGCCGAAATCCGGGAGAGATTGGCGACCGTGCTGCATACCTTCGAGGGCGAACCTGTGCCACACCGCGATGTCTACGGCATGGCAGAGGCCAATTGGGCCGCCGCGCAGTGCCAGTCCGGTAACTATCACCTGCCTCCCTGGGTCTTTGCGGTGGTGTTGGACGAGAACGACGAGATCATTTCCAAGCCTGAGGCCTCGGGCTTGCTGGCCTTTTTCGATCCTTTGGCCGGTGGTCGACTGTTCCCCAATTTCTTCAAAACTGCTGATCGAGTCAGGCTTGTGAATGGCGGAACCTGGCACGATCCCCAGTTGGATTGTCCCTGCGGTTACCAGACCACCTATATCTCTCGTGATAGCATTGTGCGTCAAGACCGGCTCGACGAAGCAGGTTGCGCTGCTCAATTATAGGGTGTGCTGTGACCCAACTTTTGGACGGCTATTGGCTTCCTCAAGAGATCAAGCAGAAGTTCATCACTCCGGAAACTCCCTGGGTTATCCAACATTATAGAGCTGGACGACCAATTGAGGGGAATGTGCCAGGCGCTGTGGGGGCTCGCTGGCCGGTGTTTTCCCAGAGTCAATGGGCAGAGCTGCTCAGTTCACTTCATGAGCAGCGCAGATCACCGCCTGAGGATTATATGGATCGACTTGAAGCGGCTTTAGTCGAAATCAGCCAGCGTTTCAACGACCCGAACGATCCCCTGACCAAAACAGCCCTCAGCGCTATTCCTACCTATACTGGGTATTCTGCAGAGATGATCCAATTTGTCTTGGGGGCGCTGGATTTGATGCCTCTCTCGACGCTGCGTGAGATCATCGATCTGGATCTTCCAACTGAGATTCAGGAACAATATCTCTCATTTCAGGAACTGGGCAATTTGACGGGACGAATAAAATTCTACCGGGAGAGATCAAAAAAAACCCTCAATTGGGGTATGTCCATAATTGGCAAGAAATCTTTTTCCATTTCAGAGCATTACCCCAATCAGGTTTTAGGATATGCAGCTGGCAACGTAATCGGTACCGCCCATCTCATCAGTATGCTTGGGCAAGTATCCGCGTTGATTCGCCAAAAGACCACTTCTCAAACCCGAAAGTACCCCGCCATCCTGGTGAAGAATTCCCGACAGGAACCCATATTTGCCCCCTTGATATTTTCAGCTTTGGAAGAGATCGATGCCCAGCTCACCAATACGATTGCCATTATGATTTGGGATTATTCAGATGCCAGTTTGCAAGAGTACCTGATCTCCCAATCGGATCTGGTTATCGCCGCGGCGGCCGACATAACGATAGACCAGATCGAAGAAGTTATCCAACGCGTTCAAAGCCCATCGCATCAGATCCGCTTTCACCCTCATGGACACAAAGTCAGCTTTACGACCATTGGGAAGGCATATTTGGATAAAAAGGCCCATGTGCTGGAGGGAGATTCCTTTGAAATCATCCACCTGACGACCACACTTGCGGCAGTGGACTCGATCTTTTGGGACCAGTATGGCTGTTTGTCCTCCAGGGTTCATTTCATTGAGCATGTTAATAATGAGCATGCCTATAGCCCTTCAGAATATGCTCATATTCTTGCAGAGAAGATCAGGATGATGAGTTCATTCATCCCCCGGGGGTCAATTCCTTTGCAAGGTCTTCACACTCGCTTTGAAAAATATATTGCCTTGTCCTCGTCTGGGGAGATAGAGTTATGCTCGACATACGAGGATGATTTCCTGGTAATTGTTGATCATCGCCCTTGGTCTCCATCCATCTTTATGGATGTCGTCAATGACTGTATCGAACGCACCATCATCGTCCGCCCAGTTGAAGATATTCAGCAAGTGCCAGATACCTATTTAGGCTGGATACCAGCCAACAATTTACAGACCATGAGCGTCGCCATCGATGGTCGAGAACACCAATCCTGGAGTTCGGAATTCAGCCTTTTTGTCGATGCCATCGGCAAGCGGGGGGTTACAGGTATCCGCACGATAGGCCGGGGACCCTTCCCTCAGTTGGCCTACTCCTGGGATGGCTTTTTGCCTTTGGATTTATCCCTTGAGCGACCTCCTGGCAGATTCACCACAGTCGAATTCGATAATACTTTCCTGCAAATCCTGGATACCTTCAAGCTCTATTCAGCCAAGAGCGGGTTGGCACTCTAGCTACCAGGGCAGCCGATCAAAATCGACATTGCCTCCTGACAGGATAACGCCCACCCGCAATCCCGTCAGGTCGAGTTTGCGCTCCCAGAGCACTGCCACAGCCACAGCCGCAGAGGGCTCGATGATGATTTTAGCCCGCTCCCAGATGAATTTCATTGAGTCGCTGATCGCCGTTTCGCTGACAGTGGCGATTTGCTCCACTCGTTGCTGGATGATGGGATATGTCAATTCGCCAAGAGAGGTCAGCAAGCCATCGGCAATGGTTTGTGGATCGATGGAAGGCAGGATATGCCCGATTTGCAGAGAACGATAGGCATCATCGGCATTTTCGGGCTCGGCTCCCACGACTCGGGTTTGGGGAGATGCTTCAGTGACTGCGATTGCGGTGCCACTCAACAAGCCGCCCCCGCCCACGGGAGCGATGACCGCATCCAGGTCAGGGATTTCGTCGATCAATTCTAGGGCAGCCGTCCCCGCGCCAGCGATAACCTGGTAGTTGTCATAGGGATGGATCTCCACCGCGCCCGTTTCGCGCACCACCTGCGCCAGGGTCCTTTCTCGAGCTTCGAGGGTAGGTTCGCAGTACGTGACCTTTCCACCATATCCAGCGACTGCAGATTTCTTCACCGCCGGCGCAGTGTTGGGTATGACAATATGTGCTGGGATGCCACGTAAGCGGGCAGCCAGAGCTAGAGCCTGGGCGTGGTTGCCGGACGAATGGGTCGCGACGCCACTTTGATCTTTTGCACCAATCAGGGAAAAAACTGCATTATAGGCCCCGCGGAATTTGAAGGCGCCTGCTTTTTGCAGATTCTCACATTTGAGGAAGACCTGGGCGCCCACACGCTGATCGAGACTATCGCAGGTCAACACTGGGGTATGGTGAGCATTGGTTTTTATGCGCGTGGCCGCTGCACGAATATCTTCGAGTGTCGGTTCAGTCATCGCTGGACCTTATCAGTGAGCAGATCAGCAACAACTGATCTGGGTAGCAGCAGTATATCGGTATTCATCGTCTCTCCATAAAATCATAATTAATTTCAGTAGATCACAGATTCGAGATTCTAATGTCATTGCGAGCGGAGCGAAGCAATCTCCGCCCCTTAGTAGGGGATTGCTTCGGCAAAAAACGCCTTGCAATGACAGCAAATCGTGATCTACTGAATTTAAATCTTTAGTCTGCAAAGATTCTACTCGATAGTATTGTCAGGGCTTATTTTAAGTTTAGCGCATCTAAGAATCGACCTGATGCCTTCCGGATTTAGGAGTGTGCGGGATGCTCGCACCCCGCACACTCCTAAATCCGGGGATTACCTCTGCAATTTCTAGAAACCTAAGTCTGAATGTGGATATATGACCTTCGTTCATTGACAAGAGTCAGTGATTTTTATACACTCTTTGATGTTAGGTATGATTTTTCTACCGTACAATTAGTACGAACCGCGTTCCTTATGCAATTGATGACGAAAAATAGGCATATCTTTAAGCTGAAAAAGGGCAAAATACGCAATTTTCAGAAGGAACGCGGTTCGTCGGCTGGGAGTTTTATTCGATGTAAAGTAGAGAAGGTATGATCAAAATGTAGCACTGCCTCAAGGAGTAAAAAATGGCACAAGCGCATATTTCTCCAGTCTGGAAACGAATATTTCCACTAACAATCTCGCGCGGCGAAGGCTGTTATGTCTTCGATACGCAGGGCAAGCGTTATATCGATTTCACATCAGGAATCGGTGTGACCAACACCGGGCACTGCCACTCCAAAGTTGTGGCTGCAGCGCAGGAACAGGTCGGCAAATTGATCCACGCCCAGGTCAACAATTACTATCACACGCCATTATTAGAACTGACTGATGCTTTCCTAGACGTTGTGCCAGACCCCTCATTTGATAGTTTTTTCTTTACCAATTCAGGTGCCGAGGCCGTGGAGAGCGCCATGAAGCTGGCCCGGCATGCTACCAAGAGGCCCAATATCATTACCTTCCAGGGTGCCTTCCATGGGCGCACGAATCAGACCATGGCCACCGATACCGGCCATCATATTTATCGAGCGGGTTACGCCCCCCTGGCCTCAGGAATCCATGTGGCTCCTTTCCCATATTACTATCGCCATGGATGGGAGCCTGAGTATGCCAGCGATTGGTGTCTGAAGGAAGTCCGTCATATGCTCACAGCACAAACGGCCCCCTTCGAAACTGCGGCCATCATGGTCGAACCTGTCATCGGAGAGGGTGGCTACATTGTGCCGCCAGCCTCATTTCTATCTGGCTTGCGTGCCATATGCGATGAGTATGATCTGCTCCTGATCTATGATGAAGTCCAGACTGGTTTCGGGCGCACGGGCAAATTCTTTGCCGCCGAACATTTCGACGTCGTCCCCGATATCATCGTCATGGCCAAGGGAATTGCTTCCGGATTTCCGCTTTCGGGGATCATGTCGAATAAAGAGCTGATGGACAAATGGATCCCAGGCAGCCATGGGGGCACCTATGGCGGTAATGCCGTGGCCTGCGCGGCGGCCAAAGCCACCATCGAACTCCTCCAAGAGGGTCTGGTGGAAAATTCGGCCCAGATGGGTGAGATCCTGATCAGCGCATTGAGGACCCTTCAAGAGAATTACACAATCATTGGCGACGTGCGCGGTTTGGGGCTGATGGTGGGGGTAGAGTTCACCAACCAAGATGGCACGCCGGGCACCGAGATCAGCACTGCAGTCAAGAAAAACTGCCTGGATAATGGGCTGCTCTTGATGCAGTGCGGAACCTACAGTCAGGTCATTCGCTGGATACCGCCCTTGATCGTTGACGAAACGCTCTTGAGAGAAGCGCTGGGTATTTTTGCGCAAGCGCTTGAGGAAGCTGTGTTATAGTAATTATTTGTATCAAATAGGAGATGACATCAATGCAAATACCTGAAAAGGGACTGACGCGCGAACAAGTGTTGGATGGGTTATTCGCGTATAAATCCCACGATATGGATTGGGAAGCTGGCAAGGTGTGGTGCTATGTGTACGACCCGGGGGAGGAAGTCAGCCAGGTCGTACACGAGGCTTACCGGATGTTTCTGACTGAAAACGGCCTCGACCCGACCGTGTTTCCCTCACTGCTCAGGCTGGAGAGGGATATCGTACGCATGGTAGCAAATCTATTGCGCGGGGATGAGCATGTGGTTGGGCATGTCACCTCGGGTGGGACTGAGAGCATCATCCTGGCTGTGAAAACTGCGCGCGACAAAGCACGCATCGAAAATCCGGATATAACCAAGCCTGAAATGGTTTTGCCGCTGTCTGCCCATGCTTCCTTCCACAAGGCCGCGCACTATCTGGGCATTAAGCCCATAGTGACACCCATTGACCCCCAAACTTTCAAAGCCGATGTGGACGCTATGCGTCAGGCCATCACGCCCAATACGATCTTGTTAGTGGCCTCGTCGCCCAGCTACTCGCAAGGTGTCATCGACCCCATCGCGGAGATTGGCAAATTAGCCCAGGAAAAAGGCTTGCTCCTGCATATCGACGGCTGCGTGGGGGGCATCCACCTCTCCTACATGCGCAAGCTGGGTTACGATGTGCCTGAATTCGATTTCACTGTCCCGGGAGTGACTTCCATCTCAGTGGATCTGCATAAATATGGCTACGCCGCCAAAGGTGCTTCGACGATCCTGTATCGCGATAAATCCCTGCGGCGCTACCAGATCTTTGCCTGCACGGATACGACTGCCTATACTCTAATCAACCCTACCGTTCTTAGCACAAAAGGCGGCGGCCCTCTGGCGGGTTCCTGGGCGATCATGCACTATCTTGGCGATGAGGGCTACATGCAGATCGTCGAGACTGTGCAAGAAGCCACACGCCGTTTGATCGAGGGCATCAATGCCATCCCTGATCTGCGCGTCTTGGGTGAGCCGGCCATGTGCATGTTCTCTTTCACCTCAGATACGATCAACGTTTACCAGTTAACCGATGCCATGGATAAGCGCGGCTGGTACATCCAGGGGCAGTTCTCTACCCCCCTTAGCCCTCGTAATGTGCATATCTCAGTCAACTACCGCACGGTGCCCAATGTGGATGCCCTGCTCGAAGATTTGCGCCAATGTATTGAAGAAGTCAAATCATCCACTCCCATCGACAGTGAAAATATCCGCAGCATGGTCGCCCAAGCATTGCAGAGCCCAAACCCTGAGCAGGCCTTTGGACAATTGGCCCAAATGGCAGGGATCACCGGCACGGACCTGCCCGAAGAGATGGCCTTGATCAACGAGGTTCTCGATGCCCTGCCCGATGAATTGGCCAATGTGCTGCTAATCGATTACTTCAACGATTTATATGTCTAAATCCTGATTCTTTTTTGGATACTGAGAAACCACATATTACAGAAGATCGGAGATCGATCATGCTCTCCGATCTTTTCGTTTAAAGAGTGGCCAATACGGGGGAGCTACCCCGGTGATTCCTGGAGGGTCATAATAGAATTAATACTATTATTATCCAAATTATTGTATAATTTCTCAATATACTTAGCATATCCATCTACTCCGAGATTAGACGATGAATTGTCTCCACTGTAAAACCCATAATCCGTCTGAAGCCAAGTTTTGCATGAATTGTGGCAGTCCCTTGGGTGTGCATTGTGGTGAGTGTGACAATGTCAATCCCTTCCAGGCGAAGTATTGTATCGAATGTGGAAAACGTCTATCCCATACCCCGACACATGTGCAAGAACCCCAAGATCCCGTTCATCGGTTGATCCCAAAAGAGTACGCCGAAAAGTTAGAATTAGCTCGAAGTGTGCAATCGATGCAAGGGGAGCGTCGCATCGTCACCATTCTGTTTTCTGATGTCAAGGGATCGACCGCTATGGCTGACCGTCTCGATCCCGAAGAATGGACCGAGATCATGAACCAGGCTTTCGAGTATCTGATCAGCCCAATTTACAGGTACGAAGGCACCCTGGCGCGCTTGATGGGAGATTCGATCCTGGCGTTCTTTGGGGCGCCCATCGCCCACGAAGATGATGCCCAGCGAGCTATCCTGGCAGGGATGGATATCCTCGATGGTATTCAGCCATTTCGAGAGAAGATTGTCCAGCAATATGGATTAGATTTCAATGTCCGGGTGGGCATCAACACCGGGTTGGTGGTCGTCGGTGATGTTGGTTCTGATCTCTTTATGGAATACACAGCCCAGGGAGATGCCATTAATATTGCCGCTCGCATGGAGCAGACTGCTCAACCTGGAACCATTCGAGTTTCAGAAGATACCTACAAGAAGGTCTCCGCGTTGTTCGAGTTTGAACCGATCGAGGGGGTTACCGTCAAGGGAAAAAGCGACCCTGTTACTGTCTATCGTGTACTGAGAGCGAAGGAAAATCCTGATCGTCAGCGAGGTTTTCGAGGGCAAGAAACGGCCTTGATTGGCCGTGATCATGAGATTGAGAGTATTGCCGCAGCCCTGGATGCATTAAAGCAAGGTCGTGGCCAAATTATAAGTTTGGTCGGCGAAGTAGGGCTTGGAAAGAGCCGCTTGCTCAGAGAGGCTCATCGCAGTTGGGAATCTGGCTCCCGAGACTTACTCCCGTTTGGGAAATTGCCATCCAGTTGGAATCAAGCTGCAGGGGTTTCATATGAATCATCTCGCCCTTATGGTTTGATCCAGCGACTAATCAGGAATTTCATCGGTGTATCGACGTCCGATACGCCAGAAACAATTCGCCAAAGCCTGGCAGAGACATTGACGCTTTCCGGGGAGCAAAATTCTGCTGCCGCAGTTGACCTGTTCGAGATCCTGTTGGGTGTTCAGGAACGGACGAATGGAAACCATCTCGAAGGTGAAACCTTGAAGAGAGCTATCCATAAGGAAATGCTGCACACTTTGGGGAATCTGGTTCAAGATGAACCTACTGTAATCGCCATAGATGATTTGCATTGGTCCGATCAGACCTCAGCAGATTTGATTGAGCATTTGTTTCAACTTGTTGATAGCGCCCCAATCCTGTTCATTTGTGCCTTCCGACCAGACCGATCCTCACCAGCATGGCAGATCAAACAAATCGCCGAAACGAACTACGCTCACCGTTATTTGGCATTTGATCTTAAGCCTTTTTCGACTGATGAGAGTAATGCCTTTATCGATCAATTGCTGAACATTGCGGACTTGCCTACAGAAATTCGTCAGCTGATCCTAGAAAAGTCAGATGGCAATCCATTCTTCATGGAAGAGGTCATCCGATCCTTGGTTGATAATAGTGTCTTTATCCCTGGGTCGGCAGGCGAACAGTGGCAGGTTGGTTCTGATGTGTTAGACCTAACCATACCAGACAATTTACAAGCGCTTCTGACCGCCCGCATCGACCGTTTGGAGGACACTGCCAAACGTATTCTCCAAATGGCCTCGGTAATTGGACGCTCTTTTTACCATCAAGTCCTGGAACTCATCAGTGGAACTACGCATGAATTAAGCGCTGAACTCAATAACCTTCAGCGATTGGGTTTGATCCTGGAAGCTGCCCGGGAACCAAACCTCGAATATGCTTTTCGTCAGGCGCTCACTCAAGAAACAGCCTATAACACGATTTTACTCAAACATCGTAGAGAGTTTCATCGCAGAGTAGGCGAAGCGTTGCTGCAGCTTTATCCGGAGCGGACAGAAGAATTCGCTTCGGTTCTTGGACATCACTTCTATGAGGCACAGGACTCACGCGCCCTTCAATTCTTCAAGACTGCTGGAGATGCTGCTTTTCGCCTTTACGCCAATCACGAGGCGATTGCTTTTTATAGCAAGGCTATTGAAGTGGTTTTGTGGTCTCCAGAACCGGATTTGAACCATTTGGCAGACTTGTATGCTTGTCGAGGCCGAGCATTTGAACTGAGTTCCCAGTTTACAGAAGCCCTGAACAATTTCCGTGAGATGGAGGATATGGCTACAAAATACGCTTCCACTTCCATGGAAATGACTGCCCAAATAGCTCAGGCCCAAATACATAGCATACCCAGCAACGAATTTAATTTGGATGCCGGTTTGGCTTTCATCGAGAGAGCTCAAGCGACAGCGGAAAAGATTGATGATAAACCCGCGCTGGCGAAAATTGCATGGATCAAGGCCAATTTATATCGTTTTAATCAGAGTCTTGAGGATGCGCAAAAAGCAGGGGAACGGGCGATCGCTCTAGCCAGAGAATTAGATCTGGAGGAGCAGTTGGCTTATAGCCTCACAGATACCGCCCATACCTACAACATGGCGGGTCAGATCAGCAGGGCTAAAGAAGTCACCCATGAAGCCAGCCAGCTTTGGCGCAAACTGGATAACCTGCCTATGCTAACAGATAGTTTGGGAGGCTTAGCTGCTATTTGTGTATACGCAGGCGAGTACGCTGATGCTTACCTATATTCTGATGAAGCGTACGAGATCAGCACCAAAATCGAGAATACCTGGGGACAGTCTTACAGCCGCTATGTCATAGGCTGGGTTGACTTTGAGCGCGGGAATGTGGATGGAGCATTGAACCGCTTCCAACAGAGTTTGAACGATGCCCAAGCATCCAATTTCTTTGTTGGCGAAGTTCTCTCCAGCGCCATCCTTTCCACGATCTATTCAGAGCTGGGTCATTTCGATTTGGCGCTCGAGACGATTGATCGGCTCTATGAGAATTATCTCGAAAGCACCATCTTCGTCCAAACGTTTTCCTTCGGAGCCAGATTGTTGGCATATGTAAGAACAGGCAAATTGGCTGAAGCGCACCAGATAATCGCAGACGAAAAATCACTCATTGAGGAAATGAACTTCCTGGCCAAGCATTACTATCTCTTGACCCAATGCTATTTATCCCTTGCAGAAGGTAAATATCAATCTGCCCATAAAACTGCCGACAAATTTCTCAAATCGTTGCAGGCAACGGGGATCGAATATCTCAGCCCGGAGTTGTTACTCATAATGGGAAAATCAAAGTCTGCTTTAGGCTTTGAAGATGAAGCCAGATTGGTGCTAGATGAAGCGCGCCTGATTGCTGAAAAATTGGGTTCTCGTAGAACCTTGTGGCAAATTGATCACCAGATAGGACAATTGGAAGACCGAATTGGGAATCGAGCAGCGGCAGAAACCTATTACCGACAATCTCGAGATATTCTCCACCAAATTGTTGAATATATCCCCAGTGATGTATTAAGAGAATCTTTTCTTGCCAGACCTGAAGTTAAAGCTGTTTTGGATACGGAGCAGATAGGACTTTGATGGCGGCAATGTAGTCGAGCTTATTTGCTTTCCTGAGGTTGGACCCCCGCAAGAAACCAGGTTTGCATGGATCCTTTGCCTTTGACATCTACTATTCCCCGGGGGATACAACGAAACTCGTCCTTGATAAGTTCATACGTCCCTGGCCCAATCTGAATCTTTCCGGGCTCCCCGTGAGATTCCATGCGTGCGGCGGTGTTGACCACATCCCCCCAAACATCGTAATGGAACTTGGTTTTCCCGATAACCCCAGCCACCAACGGGCCAGAATTGATCCCCAGGCGAAATTCTAGCCGTTTGCCATTTCGGGAGGGAATGGATTGTAATCCCTGAACCATATCAATCGCCAGATGCGCAATTGCTTGTGCGTGGTCTGGCCGTGGGGTAGGTACCCCAGAGGCGACCATGTAATTGTCTCCAATGGTGCGGATTTTCTCAAGGCTATATTTCTCCACCAGTCGATCGAACATCGTGAATACCTCGTTGAGCCAATCGACAGCTTCGGCGGGTTTCAATTTGGAGAATAGCGGGGTTGATCCGATCATGTCGGCGAATAAAACACTGGCAGCATCATAATAGTCTGCGATTGTACCCTCGTTGGATTTAAGTATTGGCGCAATCTCCTTAGGTAAGACATTGAGTAGAAGATTGTCTGCTTTTGTTCGCTCACGTTTGGCGGCAGCAACATAATAACTCGCAAAGATGAAGACCACCATCGAGGCAAAACTCAGATTCATAATGAAGAAAATCAAGCGGGTAAATTCGCTCACCGCTTGGCCATAATGGGCAAAGAAGTCATTGAAAGTAACTGTGATCACCAGGTTGATGAGATACAGCACAAACCAGATTACAGATTTTCGCACTGGAAAAAACATCAGGGCGCAAATTGGACCCAAAAACGCCCACGCCAGCACAAAACCAGAATCGAACACCCCGCCAATGCTCCACTGGATCAATGCTGTAATGTAAATGATGCAGATGATTTGGGTGTAGATTAAAATGTAGTGGTTTTTGGTTAGGTGAGAAAATAAAAGCGCTGTGCCGACGATGATTACAAAGGAAGCTGGTAAATAGGCAGTCAGTCCCCAACCAAAAGTGAAATAATACAACGCTGTCCAAACTATTCCTGCAAGAGAACATGAGCCCGCTACCAGGAATATTGCAAACTTCTCTAGCCTGATTTCCTCTGTATCGTTGGGGTCAAAGGCGAAGAATGTTCTGATGTTCATGAGTAAGTATTTTGCGGAGAGTATCTGAGGGTAATTTCTCAGCCATACAACGGATTTTCCCGAAAAAAGGGTGAGAGCAGGGGGTGCACCCCCTGCTCTCACCCTTTTTTCGGGGGACTCCTCGATTAGCTGTAGAGAACGTTTACCAAGATTCTGTTGCTTTTACCTTTTAACTCAAGTTGGCGCTGTTCCAATATTTTTGGCCCGATATATTTAGCATGTTTATAGGCGGCTTGACTGACCAAAATTTCTCCGATACCTGCATTCGATGAGAGCCGTGCAGCCGTGTTGGCAACATCCCCCAAAACAGTAATATCGGTTGCCCCGTTCTTGCTGCCCAAAGATCCCACAAAGGCGGTTCCAGTGTGCACTCCAACGCCTAAGGGAATCCATGGTTTTTCCCCGTTGCCATGACCCGTGCGCTGCAGAATCCTTTTTCCGGCATCGATAGCTCTCTGGGCATGATCGTCACCGGCAAAACCAGGGACGTAGATTCCTGCAGCCTGATCACCGATGATCTTGTCGATGATGGCGTCCGAATTGGCCAGGACTTCTGTTGCTGTGCTGTAAAAACGGTTGATCAATTTTCCGAACTCTGTAGCACTCATCCCTTCAGCCAATGTTGTCGAACCGCGCACATCCGCAAAGAGCAGCGATAGCTCGATTTCCGCGCCGCCTGGGTGCTGTCTGGCAAAATCTTCACAGGTCGTACACAGGTGGGGATTTAAATTCGAGGGACGTTTATGATAAATCATCCATGCCACTCTCGAACCAGCTCCTTGAAAAGGCGCATAACATGTTTTACAACGTGGGTTCCCTGGCAAAAACCGTAGAAATTGTCTTTGACGCGCTTCTCTCATAAATTCACCAGAGGTCAGCATTTTGTGCCAAGCATCTTCAATCATGGTGGAACTTGCTAGATTTTCTGTCATCGTGTTTCTCCTCTATGTATAATGGGTCTTCAGGAATTGCCGGGCGAATCCCCCAGATTTAGGGGTGGGTGAGTGGGGAGCGGAGCTCCCCACTCACCTACCCCTGAATCTGGAAAGTCCCACGTCGAATCCCTATGAACTTGTTTAATCAGTAGAATATACTGCAGCTGCTGGGTCCAATTTGAGCATAGCTATGGCGTTGGTAATAAAAACATCACGCATTTCTTGATCTTCGAAGGAGCTCTCGATCACATTGACCACACTCAAAGCTTGGTTTTGTTTTTGGCTTGCCTCATCATGTCGCTCTGCCATCTGTAGCGCCTGGGCCGCCGTGGCCTGTGCTTGCCAGATAAGTGGCCGGAACCCTAATGCTATGGCAGCTTCCTCAGCCTGGGAGAAATTCTTGAGGGCGGCCTCCAATTCCCCGTTTGCCAGGTGGACTTTTCCCATAGCCAGGTCGATGTAGGGCATAACTTGTTTCATTTGGCGCTCCTCGGCATAGCTTTGAGCCTCTTCCAGGTGTTTCTGAGCAGAGTCGGTATCTTCTTCGGCCAGATTCACATAGGCTTGGCCCATCAATAATTGTGGCCGGGCTAAATGCATCATCGCTGTAGGGGTTGTCAACCCTAACTCGAACATGGTTTTCGCTTTATCCAGATCATTGACAGCCACAGCACAGAAGCCCAGTTCCGCCCAGACCGCAGCGCCCATAATGCCCCCCATGGGATGCTCGAATAAAGCTTCGGCTTGATCGTGATAGTGAAGTACCTTGTCTTTCAACCCTGGTCCTAAATCAAGGATGGTCGAGCCCATCAGTCCCAGGATCACGGCTTGCAGATAGGGCAGACTGCCGCCGTTGATATCAAGGGAGCGCTGGTAATAATCCATGGCTTTTTCATAATGTCCCTGGAGTCTGGCGATATAACCCAGCACATAGTTGCCAGATACGCCCGAAGGAATCGAGCCGATCTGCTGCGCGATTTGTGTACCCTCTTGTGCGTTTTCTCGTGCGAGTTCGATATCCCCGTTGCGGAGATGGTAAAAAGGGATCGAGAATGTCAGCAGTTCAGCCTGATATTGGCGGTTGCCAGTTTCGGCCGCTAACGCTTCGGCTTCCTGAATTGTCTCCCAGGCATCATCAAAAAGGCCCATGAAAGTGTAGGTATTGGCGATATGAGTCAGTCCATAGAGGCGTGGCTCATCGGCCTCTAATTGACGGCCAATTTCTACCGCCTGGCCCAAGAAATTTACTGCACCATCGAAGTCGGCCCGGGCGGTGCAGAAGGCGCACTGGATCATGCCGCCTTCTGCCAACCCTGGCAGGTCATTGGCTTGCTGAGCCATCTGTTCGGCTTCTTCCAGCAGTTGCAAGGCCTCAGCGAACTGGGCCATCCCAAAACCAATCGCTTTAGCCAGTTTGTTCTTGCCAGAAACCTGCATGGGGATTTCGTCGTACTTCTCACCAAAGGCAATCATCAGGCGATAAGTTTCAGCAGACCTGGGGAACTCATAGGCGAAATCTAATGCGGCACCTAGTCCTTCGAAGGCACAGCGAGCTAATTCAAGATCCAGATCGACCTTTTCCAGCAAATCGATGGCCTGTGTATAGAGCTCGATAGCCTCCTTGGTGGAATAAGCCTTTGCAGCGCGATTCCCAGCCTCCACCAGGTAGGGAAGTGCTCTGGCATGTTGGCGGGCTTCCATGAAGTGCCGGGCGATTTCATTGACCCGGTCGGGCTGATTGGCTTCGAGACATTCAGCTACTGATTTGTGCAACTCGCGGCGCTTTTTCAACAGTAATGAAGCGTAGACCGTTTCTTGGGTGAGCGTATGTTTGAACATATACAGGCGCTCAGGGAGGCGGCTTTTCTCGCGGATCAATTCCCTGCGCTGCAGGTCGGTCAGCGTGCGGTCGAGGGGGTCTTCGCTGATGTGTACTGTCTCGAGGATGTTGAAGGGGAATTGGCGGCCAATCACCGAGGCAGTCTGCGCGACCTGGCGTGAATCCTCATCGAGCTGGTCCAGGCGGGTGGTGATCACAGCGCTGAGCGTATCGGGCACAGTGATATTTTCGATCTCGCTAGTGGTCTGCCAGTGGCCATCCTGTCGGATAATCAAGCCCGAATCGAGCAGAGAGCGGATCACTTCTTCGACATAGAAGGGGTTACCCTCAGCCTTTTCCATGATCAAGGTGCGCACTTTCCGAGGCAGGTCGTCCACTTCGAGCAGGTTGGCAACTAACTCACGTGAATTATCCTCGTTGAGGGGCTGCAACATCACCGATTTATAGCGGTGCGCATAGTCCCGAGCGGCGGTTTCGTGGAACTGCCACGAAGGTTCCTGTCTGCGGGGGCGGAAGAGAGCGATTAACAGCACAGGCACGCGCTCGGTCAAGGGTAGCAACTGCTCCATCAAGTCCAGTGAGGTGGGATCAATCCAGTGCAGGTCATCGAGCACCAATACCAAAGGGCTCCGCGATGCCAGTATCTCTACATATGTACATACCGCCTTATAGACACCTAGTCGTAATTGGGGCGGGTCCAAATAGCGGATGCGCTCGGCATCTTCGCCAACAATATTGATCTCCAACATGCTGGCAAAATAGGGCGCAATCTCTTCTGCGTAGTCCGGCGCGTCCAGCACCAGACGGCTCTTGATGGCCTGGTATCGTTGGGTATCTGTGCCGAGGGGTTCCAATTCGAAGTGCATCTTGAATAAATCAATGAAGGGTGCGTAAGGCGTTGAGGTTTCGTAAGACAATGAGCGCCCCTCCATCCAGAGCAGCTCAGCTTTCTTTCCGGCAACCGGGGTGGGGGATTTATACAGTTCGGATACCAGGCGTGATTTGCCCAATCCCGCCTCCCCCATCACAGAGACGACCTGGCCGCGCCCTTCACGCAACTCGATGACGATACCGCGCAGTGTGTGCATTTCAGAATCTCGTCCGATCAAAGGTGCCTCTAGACCTTCGATGCCGCGGATCTGGCCGGGCGTGGCCTTGATCCCTAGAACGCGGTAAGTCTGGACAGGCTCTTCTTTGCCCTTGACCTGAATACCGCCCAAATCTTCGAAAGTGAAAATTGGTTCTATCAAGCGGTGTGTATCGGCCGAAATCTGGATCGTGCCGGGTTCAGCAGTTTGCTCCATGCGGGCGGCCAGGTTGATGGCGTCGCCTAACGCGGTGTATTCCATGCGCAGGTCTGATCCTACGCCACCTACGACCACCAGGCCAGTATTAATGCCCACACGTACATTGACCTCCATGTTCCAATCTTTTATGATTTTTTCTCTGTAACTTTCGATTCCTTCCAGGATTTCCAGGCTGGCGAGCACGGCGCGTTGGGGATCATCTTCATGGGCGATGGGCGCGCCGAAGAAGGCCAGGATGCCGTCCCCCATCAGGCGGGCGATGGTGCCTTCATATTTGTATATCGGCGCGATCATATGCTCGAAAGCGCCATTGACGATCTCATGCCATTCTTCAGGATCTAATTTGCCAGCCGCAGCCGTGGAGCCTTGTATATCACAGAACAGCATGGTCACAATGCGGCGTTCGCCGAGCGAGTCCTGGATCCCTTCACTATCTCGGGCGGCTTCCAGTTTGGACAATAATGCTGCGGGGACATATTTCCCCAGGTTTGACGATGTGGGTGCAGGAGAAGTTTGAGCCTGCTGTGGCGCTGGTGGAGCAGCAGATGGAGTAGAGGTTGCGGCAGGTTGCGCGGATTCCGATTGAGTGGCTTGCCCGCAATTGGAGCAGAATTTTGCATTTTGGAGTAATTCTGTCCCGCAATTCGAACATGGCTGGCTCAGCGGAGTACCGCAGTTGGAACAGAATTTTGCGCCATCTGGATTTGAAAACGTACAATTCTTGCAAGAACTCATAGTTTCTATTCCTAATTTCTTGCTATGTTGTGATCCCTGTACTGAAATGAGAATGGTATTACAGCACAACCTTGCGCTGTAATATTAGACAGCAGGAGGGGTATTGCTGGACAAAAATCGCTAACCAGGATATTATACCAAATATTGTCCGATTTGTAATAATTCGGGACATTACTTTAGTACTAATCTAGGAAAGGATCGAAAATGAAGCCAGATTCATCAGGTCGAGTCCAAATTTCTGCTAAGATTCAGGAATTAACTGCCAGGGGAGAATTAGATGCCCAAGGTTGCGGCCACCTCTCTGAAATCCAGGATCAAGTCCCTTCTTCAGAAGGATGTGGTAAATGTTTACAGAAGGGAGATACCTGGGTCAACCTGCGCATGTGCCTGACTTGTGGTCATGTGGGTTGTTGTGATAACTCCAAGAACATCCATGCCACCAAGCATTATCATGAAACCAACCATCCCATGATCGTTTCCTTCCAACCGGGGGAAGATTGGATTTGGTGCTATGTTGACGAAGTCACATTCACCCCAGACAGTTGATTTTTTAATGTTCGATTTTCTGAAAAAAGTACCTCTTTTTGCAGATTTGCCTGATGATGACCTTGATCGCTTATGTGCCATGGTCGTCGAGGAGCACATCGCTGTTGATGAGACTCTCTTCGTCGAGGGAGAGATTGGGGATAAGGCTTACGTGATCATGTCTGGTGAGGTAGATATCCTCAAAGAGTCTGGGGGCCGCACAGTTTTGCTTGCTTCCAGGCGCGCCGGGGAAGTCATCGGCGAAATGTCCTTGTTAGATCAAACGCCACGCTTCGCCAGTGGGGTAGCCAAAACCGAATGTGATTTATTAGCCATCAGCCACGAAAGCCTGGAAAATCTGTTGGATACCAGCCCATCTGCAGCGCGGGTGATGCTTTCTACGATCACCAATCGCTTGCACAGCACGGAAATTGTACTGCGGCAAAGTGAGAAGATGGCCCAATTGGGTACGCTCACCGCAGGTATCGCCCACGAGTTGAACAACCCTGCCTCGGCTGCAAGACGGGGTGCTGAGCATTTACAATCCTCAATTCGAATATTCGAGCAGGCATATCATCATTTCCATGCGTTAGGTTTTACCGATGAGCAATGGCGTAGAGCCGGTGAATTACAAGAAATTGCCCAACTCAAAGCCTCCCAACCTGCAGACCTGGATAGTCTTGACCGCAGCGACCGCGAAGCGGAGATCGAAGATTGGTTCGATGATCATCAGATCGAGAACGGCTGGGACTACGCACCCCATTTGGTCAGCCTGGGTTATCAGACAACTGACCTGGATGAACTCAGAGATGATTTTCCGGGTGAAGGCCTGGAGGTTATTGTGCAATGGCTGGGCAACTTGTTCACGATCTACAGCCTCTTAGAAGAGATCCAGCAGGGGACAACACGGATTGGCGAAATCGTGAAATCTTTGAAATCTTACGTCTATTTGGATCAAGCCCCCGTACAAGCCATCGATCTGCATGAAGGCATTGACAACACCCTGGTGATGCTGCGCAGCAAGTTGAAGACTGGCATCATCCTAGAGCGTCGCTATGCTGAGGGCATTCCCAAAATCCAGGGTTATGGCAGTGAATTGAATCAGGTATGGACGAATATTATTGATAACGCCGTCGATGCTATGGAGGGGCAGGGCTCACTCACGATTACCACCCAATTGAGAGGCGATTGGGTATATGTCGAAATCGAAGACTCGGGACCAGGAATCCCTGAAGATGTCCAGGAGAAACTTTTCAGCCCCTTTTTTACGACCAAAGCGATGGGCAAAGGCACCGGTTTGGGTTTGAATATCAGCTATAATATCCTCCAGAAGCACAATGGCGAGATCAAAGTTTTTTCGAGACCAGGGAAAACCTGTTTTTCTGTGCGTCTCCCGCTAAATTTTGAAGATGTCGCTAGCGGCAAAGCAGAACTTCCCCCAATCCATCGCACCAGTGACGATCATCTCAAGGATATCTTGTCGGCGATGAAAAGTATCGCCGTTGTGGGCATCAGCAATCGTGAGAGCGCGGCGGCATATTCTGTGTCGGCCTATTTGCAGGAGCAAGGATATCGTATCTATCCAGTCAACCCGAAGTATGAGCAGGTATTAGGAGAGCAGGCTTATCCGGATCTGCTCTCGCTAGATGATCCCGTGGATGTGGTGTTGGTCTTCCGGCGCAGCGACTTTGTACCAGAGATCGTCCAAAAGGCGATTGAGATTAATGCCAAAGTTGTCTGGATGCAATTGGGCATAGTCAATCCAGATGCTGCCAATGCCGCCAAAGATGCTGGTCTCGATGTGGTCATGGATACCTGTATGCGCCAGACTCACCAACGTTTGATGAGATAAAATTGATGTAGATGATCTGGGCACTTTTGCTGGCACACTTTCTAGGGGATTTCCCCCTGCAACCTGATTGGATGGTACGCCGGAAGGGGAATCTGTGGGTGTTATCTTTGCATGTCAGCGTACATTTTGTGTTGATGGTTCTTCTCGTCGGGCAAAATCGGAACCTGATCTGGTCAAATTTGCTGCTGCTTGCCCTGGTACATTTGGTTCAGGACCATCTCAAAATCGTCCTGACGGATCGTTGGCCTGGGAGTACGGTGCCGTTGTTCTTCCTTGACCAATTGCTGCATTATCTGGCTATTTGGGGTTTTGTGGTATGGATCCAAACCCTCAGCCAAGATATAAGCCTGCCCTGGAGCCCAACCTGGGCAATTATTTCCATTGCATATTTGGTGGTCACGAATATCTGGTATATCAGCGAGCGGGTGATCCATCACGCTGATCGAGAGTATTTGAAGATCATCGATGAAACCAAACTTGGGCGCATGCTTGCTCGAAGTGGGTTTATCAGTATTTTCTTTCTGTTTCGTGGCTGGGCGCTGCCCAATTTTGGCTTGCTTTTATCCTGGCCCTATCCTCGCTCGAAATACCGTAAGCGGTCGGTGTACTCGGATTTGAGTATTTCACTAATCGTCATCATATTCTTATTAGCAACCCTTGGTTTGGATTGAGACATTTCTTAATTTTTGAAACTACCTTGGCATTATCAACTTACAACATGAGAAGTTCCGAAATTGGGGTGGGGGGGGGGGGGTTAACCCCCCCCCCCCCCCAAAAATTTGGGGGGCCCCGGGGGGGGGAT
>CAZUSV010000020.1:0-3240 GCA_964622645.1 uncultured Anaerolineales bacterium | reverse complement strand
TTTTTTTTTATTTTTATTTTTATTTAAAAAATAAAAATTTTTTTTTTTTTTTTTGGGGGGGGGGGGGGTGCCTCCCCCCCCCCCCCCACCCCAATTTTGGGGGACTCCCCGTTTGGCTGAATGGAAATTATCACCTAACGTGAAGCGAAGGATAAAACTATGGCGAAACCGGTCATCTTAACTGTTGATGATGAGATCCAGGTATTGAATGCCATTGCCCGTGACCTGCGGGGGCATTTTGGCCGTGAATACCGGATTATGAAAGCCAACTCGGGTGCCGAAGCCCTGGATACGCTTCAGCAACTCAAGCTGCGCAACTCTCCTGTTGCCCTGTTATTGTCCGATCAGCGTATGCCGGAAATCAGTGGGACAGAATTCCTCTCCCAGGCCATGGCTGTATATCCTGAAGCTCGCAAAGTCTTGCTCACCGCATATGCAGATACCGAAGCGGCCATCGACAGTATCAATCAGATTGGCCTGGACCATTACCTGATGAAGCCCTGGGACCCGCCAGATCAGAATCTATTTCCCGTTCTGGATGATCTGCTGAGCGATTGGCTGGCCAATGTGCAAATCCCTTACGATGGCATCCGGGTTGCGGGGACATTATGGTCTCCGCAATCGCATACATTAAAGGATTTCCTTTCCCGGAACCGTATTCCGTACCAGTGGCTTGATATCGAAGTTGATTCTGACGCCAGGGCGTTAGTCGAGTCTGTCAGCGACGGTGATCATCGGTTGCCGGTTGTCTTTTATCCTGACGGAACAACCATGATCCAACCTGAAATCCAGGAATGTGCTCAAAAAGTGGGGCTGCAAACGCAGGCCAAACATCCTTATTATGACCTGATCATTATTGGAGCTGGCCCAGCCGGTCTCGGTGCCGCGGTATATGGCGCTTCAGAAGGATTATCTACAGCTTTGATCGAGCGCGAGGCGACCGGCGGTCAGGCGGGTACCAGCTCGCGCATCGAGAACTATCTGGGATTCCCCAAGGGGATCAGCGGTGGCGATCTGGCCCGGCGTGCCACAGATCAAGCCAAACGGTTAGGCGCGGAAATCCTGACTGCGGTTGAAGTCGTCAATGTGCGTGTCGAAGGTCCGTACCGTATTGTGACGCTCAGAGATGGTACAGAACTAAGCTGCAAAGCGTTGATCGTCGCCACCGGGGTTACGCTGAGGCGATTAGATGTCCCGGGAATTGATAAACTCACTGGCGCAGGCGTGTATTACGGTGCCGCCTTGACGGAAGCGGCACATTACCGCGACCAGCATGTCTATGTCGTGGGAGGTGCGAATTCGGCAGGTCAGGCGGCCATGTTCTTCTCACGCTATGCCAGCCAGGTTACTATGCTCGTTCGGGGGGAGTCACTCACCAAGAGCATGTCAGCCTATTTGATCGATCAAATCGATGGGACAGACAATATCGACGTAAAAACCCACTCAGAGGTGATTGAGGTTTTCGGTGATGATAAGTTGGAAGCCATCAAGATCAAAGATTCACAAACTGGCCAAGATACCAAAGCCCCTGCGGCGGCCTTGTTCATTTTTATAGGAGCGAGATCTCATGCCGACATTGTAAAAGATATCGTCGAGTGCAACGAGGCTGGATTCATCTATACAGGCAGCAATTTGCTGCGCAACGGTAAGCGCCCCAATGGATGGAAAGAAAATCGCGATCCGTTCTTGATGGAGTCTAGTGTCCCCGGTATTTTTGCGGCAGGCGATGTAAGAGATGGCGCTGTACGGCGCGTTGCATCAGCCGTGGGTGAAGGAGCCATCGCCGTCAGCCTGGTGCACCAATATATGAAGACTGTTTAATTAGTATTACAGTGCAAGGTTAAACAGAAATATAGCAAATGCAGGGTAGAAAGCCAACCGCGTTGGCGTCTATGTGCAGATATTGCCCCTGTTGAACGCTGCCCAACGCGGTTGGGCAACCACCCGGAGAGAAATCAAACGCAACATTGCGCTGCTATTTAAGGAGGTCAGATGATGGATAACGTGAATCCGAAAACATTGGGCAAAGAGGAGTTGATTGTTGATCGCTCTTTTACTCACACGGAGCATATCCCCAGGGATCGGGAAATGTTGCTGTATATGGCCAACCAGGTGTGTGCGGTTATCGAAAAGTATCTCTCATCGCTAAGGGTAGGGAAGCCCATTTTTATCGATGAACCAGATGGGCGCTGGCACCGATATCAGATACCCCGGCCCATGGCCTTAGTGAAGGCAAAATCCATTTATCTGGTCGGTTTTTTTGGCCAAAAACGCGCCCAGCTATCTCCTGATTATTTTCAAGAATATAGCGATAAACTCATCGAGCGAATCCCATTATTTCCAGAGATTCTAAGCTATAGCACCATGGCATTGCCCAGTGGTGATTTCAGCAACCTTGTATTGTTGTCGGATGAAGAGATCAAATTGAAGTGGATGGAAGGTGAAACCCATAATCAGGCTGTTTCACGCTCTCCCAGTTATTACATTTCTGTCCGAATCAATAATGGGATACTCCCTCATGGTGTCTTGCAACCTAATTCGCTTAGGATCACAAAGGTTAAGTATTGCGATTACCGCGAATCGCCTCCCTGGAAAGCTGTGCGCCAGCTTTTCATAGATTAGAATTTCTACTGGGGAGTACCTCTTTCGATTGGATTGGAGATATCTTGGCTCCATTCAAGCCAGCCCCCGTCAAAAACTGAGATATTCTTTCTTCCCATCAAATATGCAGATAAAAATGCTTCACTCGCTCGCCAACCTGTTCCACAGTAGAAAACAACATTTTTATCCGCTGTGATACCCACATTTTGCCAATTAGACGCAATTTCATGATATGAGCGCATGGTGTTGTCAGGATTTCGATAATCTTGCATGTGATGTGGGTCCGATCCTGAATGTCCCCAAATTGAACCCGGGATATGGCCTTTTGCCTTGATGTAAGAGTAGCCGCTGGTTTCACCGATGAATTCTGGCCAACTTTGCACGCTTACAAGTTCACTCGTTTCATTTGCTATTATTTGCTTTACCGCATCTATTCCGATTATATACTCTGGATTTCCAGGTATTCTGCGACCAAAATTGGGAGTAGGGTTGGGTTGCTGTACTCCTGAAACAATTTTATTGCCGGCATTCAGCCAAGCGCTGAAACCACCATCCAATATTCTGACGTCCTCGACGCCGGCGTACATCAATATGCTGGCAGCAATTCCCGGAATACGGCCAGTTGAGCTAAGGTGGAGC
>CAZUSV010000019.1:22835-41863 GCA_964622645.1 uncultured Anaerolineales bacterium | reverse complement strand
TTCATTCATCGCTGTTTCCTCCTTTGGCGAAGTCTCCATTGAGTACCCTCACCATTCAATGGAGACTTACCTTATTAAGTACAAAAAAAGGAGATCAGGGGTAGGATGCGTCACTCCCGTTCTCCTTTTTCCTAGGCAATCTCTGGTGACTCGGTCAGCCTACAAGAGAAGTTACTGTTGCTCCATTTTTACTGGCAAGACAATCGTAAAAGTAGAACCCTCTCCCTCTGCAGAATCAACCCATATCCTGCCGTTATGATTCTCGATAATCGATTTGACGATAGCCAACCCTAATCCACTACCCGAATAGTTTTCAACGACATTGGTACCCCGATAAAATTTTTCAAAAATGTGCGGGCGATCAGCTGCGGGAATGCCAACGCCATTATCGAATACCTGGAATATGATTTGCTCATTTTCTTCTCGAGCCATAACACCAATCTTGCCACCTTTTGGTGTATAGCGTAACGAATTCCCCAACAGATTATCAATCACCTGTCGCAAACGAACAGAATCGCCAATAATTTCTGGAAGATCCTTAGGAACATCTACAGATAATTGATGTTCTCTTTCACTGATTCGATCTTTGAGACTTTCGACAGAATACTGCACAACATTGTGTAAGGAAAGCGAAACTTTACTCTCATCAAACCCAGACTCAATACGCCCAAGATCTAATAAGTCATTGATCAATTCGGTGATGTTGCGCACACTCATTTGTATTCGCCGAATAAATTTATGCTGCTTTTCATTTACAGGACCGACGCGTTCAAGCAACTCGACATACCCCAGAATTGCTGTCAGCGGCGAACGTAAGTCGTGGGAGACTGCACTGACAAATTCGCTCTTTATTCGATCGAGTTCTTTGAAGTAAGTAACATCATGCATCGTAACGGTCAATCCGACATCCGGGACAAAATTCATCTGAGCATTCATCACCCGCTGGTTCTCTAACTCGATCTCGGTCCGATAAGGGAATGTTTCTTGCCCGTTCTTTAGCAGTTCAATAAGTTGCTCGTGCTCGAACACATCCTCCACTGGTTTCATGACTGGATCTACATCTTCTACACCAAACAGGGTGCGCGCAACCCGGTTCGCTAGGATCAACAATCCTTCGGTATCGACAACAATCACACCATCTTCAATCCGAGTCAGGATGGCTTCTAGTTTGCGCCTTTCGATCTCCGTATTGGCAAACAAACGTGCGTTTTCAATAGCAATTGCGGCATAATCCGCTAAAGCCGAAACCAATGCAATATGTTGCGATGTAAATGAACGATCACTTTCTCGGTTATCCACCCCCAAAACCCCAATCACGTTGTTGTGAAACCTAAGTGGTACATAGATCAGAGTTTTTACTAAATATGAAGTTTTGATCTTTTGTGGTGATTTCTCATCCAGCAAAACTGGTTTGCCAGTGCGTACCACTTCACCAGCCAAAGTATCATTGATTGGCAAACTAAATGTTTGCACAAAATCATCCTGGAAATTGCGCGAGGCTCTCATCGTCAATTGACCACTGCGTTTATCCAGGATCAGCAGACTACCCTCTTCTGCTCCAGTAATATCTACAGCAGCTTCAACAACCAGCTTCAACACTTCGTCTAAGTTTAGCGAGGCGGTTAAAGAGCGGCCGACATTACTCAGAGTTTCGAGAACATTCACTCTGCGCTTCAGCATATCTGTATCACGCCGATAACGGTCTTTAGCCCAAGATTCCAATCGGGATCTTCGTTCTACCCCTCTCTGGACAACTTCTAAGACGATGTCCGGTTTCAGCGGTGTTGCTAGATAATCCACTATACCCCGGCACAAGGTATCAATATATAGTTCTTTTTCCTGCGCAGTTCCAATTAGTATCAATGGTGTTGCTGGAAAGGAATCCAACAGATCGTCAACAAATTCTAAATTGTCGCCCCCAAGATGGCTCTCAAGAATAACGCTATCAACAGGTGATGACCTTATGATCGATTTAGCTGCGGTTGGTTCCTTGACTTGAATAACCTGATAACCAGCGGGGCTTAGTACCCCCCTCTCAAGTAGATCACCAGTCTGTTCGTCAGTTACAATTAGTAGAATAGTACTACGGGGCATAATTACCCTTTACAATTATATTGAATAAAATCGGCATTGATCTAGGTTTATTTTCCCTCGATTAATGTGGGTAACACATGGAAAAATAAGTTATATTATCAGGCACTAGCAAAAATTTTACCATCCGACATAAGTTTTATTTGATGAACTTTTTCGAGTCTCGAGGAATTCCCGTGGCCATGTCTGGAATTGGGGATCCCCAAATCCGGGAGCTACCCCGGCGAATCCTATAGAGCTACTTTTTCGAATTGGGATAATGTATCTACAAAACTTTTGACATCATCAAGATTCGAACGAAGTTCTCTTAAAACTCCTTTTTGATCCTCGGTTATATCTTCTAGTTCTCCGTTTAAGATCAACTCAATCCGTTGTGAGATTTTTGCGAAAGGAAGTTGAAATACTTTGCTGATATCCTTTAGCGTATCATCCGTCAGCGTAATCTCGAGTTCTCGAACTCCTGCCGTCGATCTCGACGACGACTTTGCAAGATGCTCCACAGCCTGGAATAACCTGGCATTTACCAGAGAAACAGAGACATAATCCGCAACCGCTTCTAGCATGAATTGATTTCCAGACTCAAATGCAATTGGTTTATCTCGTACAACCACTAAGAGACCGATCACCTCTTCTTGGGCTTTTACGGGCACAACTAAAACAGATTTTCCCATTTGAGAAACCTTGAATCTTTTTAGCGGTTCACCATGAACGGAGAATGATTCTCCAGATAGGGCCACCAACGAGCTGACCCCGTCATCCCACTCTTTGCCAAGGTTAGAAGAGATCGAATTGGGAAGATTCTTAAGCGCTCGCAAGACAAATTTCTTGTTATCTTCCTTGCGCAAATGTAGCCAGCCTTTATCCGCATCGGTGACAGAGACCGCCCCTTCAACGATGCGATCAAACAAAACTTGTTGCTCCGTTATCGATGTCACGGCTTTACCAATACTAAATATTGTAGTCAGATCACGCACACGGCGCTTCAACTCATAGTTCGTTCGCTCCAACTTATGGGCAAGCAATCGACGTTCTCGTTTCGCTCGTACCTGCTTCAGAACCCGTTCGACGGCAGAGACAACTTCAGCCTCTCTCAATGGACTCTTAAGAAAATCTGTCGCCCCCAACCGGAAAGCTTGAATCACATTATCTTCCTCCCCCTCTTCTGCAATTACGATTACTGGAACATCTGACCCTTGCGAAGATAATGCCACCAGCAGATCTTTGCCGCTTAAGTCAGGCAAATTTAAGTTGACAATAACGATATCTGGGGAAAATTTGGCGGCTTCGCGGATCGCTAAAGCTGCCCCAGTGACTACCTTTAACCGATATCCTAAGGGTTGCAAGATCTGCCTGGCAATCAAATCACTAACAGCTGGATCGCTCTCAACAACCAGTATCCGCTCTAAGGGAGTGCTCATCCTATTATGATAGCACGGTTATACGAAAATCGGGAGATTTTTTCGAAAAGTGCTTGACGTAAGATACCGCCAGCAAATACAATCGTACATAAGAGAGGTGTAAACTCATCGACATACCAGCATTGATGCCCATCGCCATTCATCTGAATCGTCATCTCTTCTAACTTATCAAGAGAGGTTATTCCTAAATGAAAAACTTTTCTCCAAAATTGGTATTTCTATTTACAATCATCTTTTTCGTGACCATCGCTTGCGTTGCATCTGTTTCAACCAGTGCTCCTTTATCAAACCAAGAGATTCAAGCTGCAGCTACCGAAATTCCACCAACAGCAGAACCTGAAAAACAGTTAATTCAGGTAAGTTTTACACAAGAAGAATTGCTGACATCCATCTACCAACGTGTAAATCCCGGTGTTGTGGCCATTCGAGTGCTCTCAGAAGAGTCGGTTGGTTCGAGTTCTCTCGGCTCAGGATTTGTTATCGACTCTGATGGTCATATCATCACTAACTTTCATGTGGTTCGTTCAGCTACAGCGCTGGAGATCGATTTCCCATCTGGCTTTAAAACCCGGGCAGAGATCATTGGAACAGATGCAGATTCTGATATCGCCGTACTCAAAGTTGATGTGCCTGCCGAGGAACTCTTTCCAATACCAATGGGAGATTCTGACTCGCTCTTGGTTGGTCAGACTGTTGTAGCCATCGGCAACCCCCATGGCTTATACGGAACAATGACTACCGGTATTATCTCGTCCTTGGGGCGCACATTGCCTTCCCTCCATGAAGCCCCTGGCGGCAATTCATACTACACTGCCGGTGGAATCATCCAAACAGATGCTGCCATCAACCCAGGCAATTCAGGTGGGCCTTTGCTGAATCTAAATGGCGAGGTCATTGGAGTAAATGTGGCTATTCAGAGTACAGCTTTCGACGATAATGGACAACCCGTTAACTCTGGGATTGGGTTTACCATCCCCATCAATATCGTCAAGCGTGTGGTTCCCCATCTCATCACCGATGGATATTACGATTACCCCTTCATTGGAATTGGCAGTCCTCTCGGCGGTGATCTCAGTCTATCCCAACAAGAAGCACTCGGCCTGCTACAATCAACCGGAGTTTATATTATCGATGTATCCCCCAATAGTCCAGCTTCAAGAGCTGGTTTAGTGGGCGGCTCACAGGATAGCGGTATCCCTTTCCTGCCTGCTGGTGGTGATCTCATCATTGGTATTGACGATAACGAAGTACGCAACTTCAACGACCTAATCTCGTATCTGATCTTGCATACCAGCCCTGGTGATACTGTTGTTCTCACCATCCTGCGCGGAGATAATCAACTCGAAGTCGATCTGACTTTAGCTGAACGCCCATAAAGATTTACCCGGAAACTTGTACGACGAAGATCATCAAAATAGTTTCCGGGATAATGTTACGGGCTAGTATTGTTCGTTCATTCACAACTCAATAGAGAGGAGCTACATATGTTGACTAAGAGCGATCTGCAAGAACTGCTGAACTTTAAAGCACAACACCCCGTGCTTAGTGTTTATCTCAACACAGATCCAGCACAAGGCAGCGCGGACGTCTACAAACTCAAACTACGCTCCAAACTCAAAGAGGCCAATGCGCCTGCTAATGATGCTTCCGAAGTAGAGCGCTTCTTCGATCAGGAATACGATTGGGCGGGTCGCAGTGTGGCGATCTTCTCCTGTATTCCAGAGGGGTTCTTTCGTGCTTACACAATCGCTGTTCCAATACGAAGTCGGGTGCGGGTCAACGCCAATCGCCCCCATGTTAAGCCCCTAGCTAACATATTAGATTCATTCGGATATTATGGGGTTGCATTAATCGATAGACAGGGAGCGCGCCTGTTTTCTTTCCACTTGGGCGCATTACGCGAGCAAGAGGGACACCTTGGAGAAGATGTGCAACGCATCAAGCACGGAGGGGGTTCACAAGCCAGTGGGGGGCGCGGCCGAGATGCGCAAAAGATTTCTCCAAAGGGAGTCACCGAACGCAATATGAAAGAGGCAGCCAATTTCGCCTCTCAGTTCTTCTCTGAGCACGCTGTTCGGCGCGTGCTTATCGGAGGAACAGAAGACAATATCGCCCGTTTTCTCAATTACTTGCCAAAAACCTGGCAAAGTCTGATTGTGGGGAACTTTCCAATCAGTATGACCGCCAGCCACACTGATGTTCTCAGCAAAGCTATGGAAATCGGACAACAGGCTGAACGTCAACGTGAAACTCGGCTCGTCGATTTGCTAGTAACAAACGCGCTGAAAGGCCAGGCAGGTGTCCTGCGCCTTGATGAGACTCTTCAAGCTGTTCATGATGGTCGCGTGCAGACTCTTCTGATCCAGGAGGGCTTCAAAGCGCCGGGATATCGCTGCCAAGGGTGTGATTATCTGACCGCGGAATCTGCTGAGGCTTGCCCCTTCTGTGATGGGAATATCGAAGAAATCCCTGATGCGGTTGACATGGCTGTGCGTAGAGTATTAAGAGAGGGCGGTGAGGTGGAAGTCCTCGATGATAACCGAACACTCAAAGAGCATGGCAATATTGGCGCACTCCTGCGTTACTAAATCTGATATATGGAAGAAGTGCACCCCACTTCTTGCACACTTTACGGCGTGCGGTCGTACAAATTGCGATAGATCGAGAAGATTTCATAAACCCCCCTGATATAAGCGCGCGTCTCACTAAAACGGATTACTTCCAAAAACAGATCAGGATCATCTCCTGCTAGATTTTTCCAAATTGCCGCATTCCCAGGACCACCATTGTAGGCAGCCAGAGCCACGTAGAGATCGCCATCGAAGTAATCGCGTTGGTCGCTGAGATAATCCGCGCCAAATGTGACACTCACTTTCGGGCGATACAGGTCTTCAGTAGTATAGTTCTCAGGCCATCCTGCCGAAGCTGCAATACTCGCTCCTGTACTGGGAATGATCTGCATCAACCCACGTGCCGCGGCAGAGGATTGGATCCAACTGGCAAACAGGCTTTCATGTCGAATAACACTGAACAAGAAGAGCGGATGAAAGCCATAAGCCTGGGAAATAGGGATCACCAAATCGCGATAATAGCTCCCAAATCGAATGTGGTTGAAATAGATTGGGGCACTCATCGTGGCAGCATCGTCCATTTGATTCAGGTTCAACACCTCGCGTGCTGCGAATATGGCTGTGCGATAGAACCCCAATTCAACCATGTAATTGGCCAAGCGATAGTTATCCATCGGGTTTATACGGATATCTTGCCACAAAGATTCGAATTCCAGGCGGGCTAGATCGAATAACCCCAAATTCCACAATTCCGTTCCCCGGATCATGCGGGGATCGTTGTAGAGAGGTTCTGGCCCTGAGAGATCGACTCCTTCTGGGATGGCGAAAACTTCGCGCATCCAATATTCGGCTTCTTCACGCTCATATTCAGGATCAAAGCCCAAATCGTAGACCAGAGGTGGTGTGAAAGGTTCCCGTTGCAACAAGATATCACGCGCCCGTTCGCTGTAGTATCCCGTTGGGTCTTCTGCAGCGGCCCTATTGAAAGCTGAATTGGCAGAATTTACATCGCCCTTGGCCTGATAGGTCTTGCCGATCCATAACTGTGCCGCCGCCTGGTCACCGGGAGTAGCGGATGCGTTCGAAAAACGTTGGAACACCGCCAGCGCAGAATCATAATCCCCCATACGGTAATAAGAAATCGCTGCTAAGAAAAGGCCTCGGGACACATATTCACTGGCAGGATGTTCGGAGGCAATCCGCTCCCAAATCTGGGCAGCCCCACTCAGGTCCCGGTCACGCTCAGCCACACGTCCGGCATCGAATAGAAACTCTGCCGCGCGTGTGTGCCAGGGATTCTGATCGACAAAATCCAGTAAAGTCACTTCTGCCAGATCATACTGTTCTAAATACGCCCATTGGGTATAAGCTTTTTGTTCCCAGGCGTCATCCCAGCGGTCGGCTTCTGGAAAGGCTTGAATAACCTCATTCCAGATTGAAATTGCTTCATCGTATTCCCCCAGAGCCCGAAAAGCTAGGCCGCGGTAATAATTTGCTGTCGCAGCATCTTCCACGCCTTCATTCAAATAGCGATCAAAGGCCGCAATCGATAAACTATACTGTCCAGCATAATAATCCACCAATCCGCGATCGAAATCGCTAACCGGATAATTCGCTTCGACCAATATAATCAAGGCCTGATAAGAATCATACGATAAGGGGTAGTTTTCAACGGCTTCGAGGTAAACCTTATAGGCTTGATCCATCTGCCCCAGAGCGGTATATGATTGCCCCATCAGATAATTGAGATAAGCCTTTGTGAAATCATTATTTGTGCGGTTGAGAATATCCTGATAGGCGACCAGTGCCGTGGTGTGATCAGCAAGGTAAGAGTAAGCATCAGCGATCTTGATCTCGATCGGTAAAGAATCACCCACTCGTGGGGCAGCCAGGGCAGCCTGATAGGCATCGATTGCGGTAGAGAATTCTCCCGCAGCAACCAATGCATCACCGCGAAACTCTTGAATATAAGAATCAACCAAACCCGGACGAATTGCCAAATATGCCATATAGGCTTGGGCCGCTTCGCTGTACAATCCCAATGCTTTATATGTTTGGGCCAGGGAAATCTGAGACGCAGCCGTGTGCGCAGAGCCCGGGTACTCATTGATCAAAGTACCCAGAGATTGTAGAGAAAGTTCGTATTCCCCTAAATTGATATACGTGCGGCCTAATCCAAGCAAGGCGGCACTGCGTAGATCTGCGTCTGAGCTATTTTCAAACGCAGCAGTATAGGCCTGAAGAGCTGCATCCCAATCGCCGTAAAACAAAGCCAGATCGCCCTCTTCAATGCTCACCAGGCTGGCTGGCGTGGGTAAGGGCGTAGACGAAGGCAATGCAGTTGGAGCCAATTCGGCTGTGACAGTGGATGTCGGCAACACCTGAGTATCTTCTGGTTGAGGTATGGCGCGACCCGGAAGGTTGCATGACGAGAACATGCCAGCCAAGATAAGAATAAGAACCATTCGTTTTATCATAGAGGGAAAATATTTACTGTAACCTAAATGGTGCTCTCGCTAAGTTTTTTTAATAACCTGCGGGAGGTTTTCTGGGATGATCCTCACCTAAAAGTGAACTCTAGGAGCCTGCCGCAGGTTTATACTATTTGGCGAGAATACCACTGAAAAATGGAATTGTTAATTCTTTTTAAGATTTAGTGCTTGACTCTAAAGCAGCTATGTTATATGGTATAATCAATTGGTTTGCGAGTTGGCTAATAACTATCTGACAGGTTGTGGATATCTAGAAATGTTTTAGATAGCGTTGGGACGTGGAGGTCTCTAATCAGCCACAACTTTGCATAGGTTTATCACTTAGCACTCGGTTTTCGTCCATGGACGTTGGCCGGGTTTTCATTTCTCTGCCTTCGGCGCAAATCTCGTAACAAGCCAAAATGCATATAACATCATCGCGTGAGGCAGCAACGCGAAGATGTTGTCTCATGTGAAAATGCGTATTATTCGCTGCCAACTATGGAATTTTATCTCAGAGAAAGGAGTGACGCAACTTGGTCGAGGTTATATGTGACCAGATCAATGATTACAAATGTTGTCATTAAGTATACATCTTCAAGGATAGCCACATCATCAACTTGACTATCCCTCTGTGAATGCAATTACGCGTATGATGTTGATCCTATCACGCTGACAACGATATAAAAATTGAGTATATTAAAGAGGTTTTATGGCAAAAACAGAAGAGAAAATTCGAGTAGACGGAACAATAGTGGAAGCCCTACCAGGCACGCAATTCAAAGTCGAATTGGATAACGGGCATGAAATTATTGCCTATCTGTCAGGAAAAATGCGTAAATATTATATCCGTGTCCTACTTGGTGACCGGGTTACGATTGAAATGTCCCCTTATGATATGACCCGGGGACGGATTGTCTACCGCCATAAAAAGTATGCTCAGCAGTAACCTCCCTGGCTGATATACGTCATTTATGATTACAGAAATAAACAATAAACTACTAGATTCACTGGAAGACGGCGACAGCAAATATTCCGCCCTTGGAAAATTGGTTGAGTTAGGACGCCAGCAAGGGTTCGTTAGTTATGATGATATCCTCGGCCACTTCCCCGATGCTGAACAGGATGTCAGTCAACTTGAGGAAGTATTTGCAGCTCTATTGAACGCGCAGATTCCCTATGTTGAAGACGATGAAAAAGATCCTAGTGAAGCAGAATTGGCTGAAGACGCTCAAGACGATAAGGAACGCCGTATTGCACAGGAAAACCGGCTGGCAAACATCGATACCAAAGATCTGCTTGGTCTATATTTCAAAGATGCGGCTCATGTTCCCCTATTAACTGCGGACGAGGAGCTCAAGCTCGCCAAACAGATCGAAAGAGGGCGTAAAGCACGTAACAAATTAGCCAAAGGAGCTATTTCTGCAAAAGATCGCCAAAAGCTTCACCTGGACATTCGTGGAGAGTGGGAAGCTGTAGAACATCTGATTACTGCGAATACCCGGCTAGTGATCAGTGTTGCCAAAAAGCATATGGGGCGCGGGGTGCCATTCATCGATTTGATCCAAGAAGGCAATATTGGCTTGATGAGAGCTGCCAAGAAATTCGATTACAAGCGAGGTTATAAATTCAGCACCTACGCAACATGGTGGATTCGCCAGGCTGTAACGCGCGCCATTGCAGATCAGGGACGCACGATCCGAATTCCCGTTCACATGGGCGATCAGATCTCACGCTTGTTCCGCACGCAACACAAACTGAAACAAGATCTCGAACGCGACCCAACCGTCGATGAACTTGCCAGAGATCTTCAGATTTCACCCGATAAAGTGCGCTATATGTTCCAGGTGGCGCGCCGGCCGCTTTCTCTCGAGATGCCGACCACCATTGAGGGAGATGCTGTCTTAGGCGACTTCATCGAGGATGGAGAAACTCCTTCCCCCGATGAAACGACAACCCACCAAATATTGCGCGAACAGCTCGAAGAGGTCATGGAAGAGTTGCCTGCAAGAGAAGCCAGGATTCTACGCCTCAGATATGGCATTCCCGATGGCAAAAGCCATACCCTACAAGAAGTCGGCAACAAAGTTGGAGTCTCACGCGAGCGTGTCCGCCAAATCGAGGCGCAAGCTTTACGTAGATTGCGGCGCCCAGGTGTGCGTAGAAAATTGCAAGACTTCTTAGGCCCTGTGCAACCAACACCAGGGACCTAGTCAACTCTAAAATTCGTTTTTGCTTCCGAAATAAACGGGCAGGTATCATTACTGATAGATACCTGCCCACTACCAGATTTATTTGTTTCCATACAAATCACTTGTGACATACAATCAAAACCAAACGGGGGGATTGAAACGACTTTAGCAAAATACCTGCTATTCCCAAACTCACCTTGTTGCCAGAAGGTGAATCTCCCCAGTATTGCTTACAAGAGAATAATGCGCAGAAAGACATGGTAAAAAGCATGAATAGCGATTCCTTCTCGAATGAAGCCCAAACCAATCCAATCGAAGAACAAAATCTCGAAATAGAAGCAATCACACATTCCCAGACGCAAATATACCCAGAAGAGACTCGAAGAGGGGAAACTGATCGTACAAAATCAATAATTGTGGGGAGTAAGGACGAAGACTGGAATAATGCTGAATTATATCTGCAGAGCGGTGAGCCTGTGGAACTTAAGATTATCGATCAAAATCGAGGCGGCCTCATTGCCGCTTTAGGGCAATTGCGAGGGTTTCTCCCCAACTCACAAATCCCAGAGTTAAGAAATACCAGTCAGGGTGAACAAGCACTTGCGTTCAAGCGTCGCATGATCGGCACAATGCTACCTCTACTGATCATCGAAGTGGACAAAGAACGAAATCGATTGATCTGCTCAGCCAAGACCGGTCAAGAGGATTTCCATACTCATCGCTTAGATGGCTTAAGCGTTGGCCAAACAATTTCAGGGCGCATTGTCAACCTGGTAAAATTTGGTGCCTTCGTCGACATTGGACGGGGCATCAATGGCTTAATCCATATCTCCGAGCTATCCTGGCAGCGTATCAGTCATCCCTCTGAAGTTGTTAGTGTTGGCGATGAAGTTACTGTCAAAATACAACAGATCGATCCTGAACGCGATCGGATCAACCTTAGTCTTAAAGAATTGCAACCCAACCCTTGGTTTTCAATTCAAGACCGCTATAAGGTGGGGGATCTTATAGAAGGGGTTGTCACTTCTGTTCGCCCATTTGGTATCTTCATCGAATTAGCAGCAGGCGTTGAAGGATTACTCCACCAGAGTGAATTTTCTGATGATAACCTGATTTCTTCACAACATATATCTCAACCCGGAGAGAAGCTACTCGTCCGCATCACGAGTATCCAACCAGACCAACAACGTATTGGGCTTAGCCTTCAACAGGTCACTATGGAGGAACAACTCACCTGGTTGATGCACAAAGACAGCATCCGTCAATTGTCGGATCAGCAATCAGTGAGAGAAACTGTGAATGATGATCCTTCAATCGCAGATGAAACGGATTTCGATTAAGATCCACACCAGGAGACACCGTGACACACAAGAACCAACACCCAGCGATTGAAAACTCTCCAATGCCTGGAATCATTTGCGCCATCCGAGGTGGACCTACCAGCCGCCCAACCATCGAGAAAGCAATTCAGGTAGCACTCGAAACAAAATTGCCACTCTACTTTTTATACATCGTCAATTTAGATTTTCTCTTCCATACGTCAAGCAGCCGCACCAACTTGATTTCAAAGGAGATGCGTGAAATGGGAGAGTTTATCCTGCTGACAGCGCAAAGCCAAGCTGAAAGAGCAGGCGTTCTCGCCGAAGGGGTGATTCGCAATGGCCAGGTTGTTGATGAAATCATTCAATTGTGCAAGGAAATCGAAGCAAATTTCGTTATCCTAGGACAACCAAGAGGCAATCAGGATGAAGATGTTTTCACTCAAGACCGCCTAACCAGCTTTGGCCAACACATTGAACGAGAAATTGGCGTGAAAGTCATTTTGGCTGAGGGGACCGACAATTAAAGTTATCCAAATATCATGAGCGTTACACTTCGACGATCTTTCATTCTTGCCCTTTTTATCGGAATTGGTCTGGCCTTCATATGGTCAATTGGTTACTCAATGGCCCAAACAAACACTGAGGAAGCCTGGATTACGGGTGCCATCTTTGACAAACAGCATCAACCTGTGGAAGGAGCCCATATCAGCCTCACCCTAAAAGACGACGGTGAGGAATTAACTCACGGGTTTTCGCAGTCTGATGGAAGGTATTCGCTTTCTTTGCCCGAGGTGAATCCAACTTCACTGACCATCCATATCCAGCGCGCTCACTTTAAAGCGATCAGTATCGATATTCCTAAAGAAGAGATCCAGAAATTGCACTCAGGCGAGGCTATTGTCATTGCAGATACCATCTTGGAAATACAGGTTGATCTCGCCTTTTGGATTGCGTCCGCAATCTTCCTAATCGTTCTTATCCTTATTGCCAGCGGTTTCTTGCACAACACCCTTGCAGCCCTGGTCGGCACAGCCCTGCTCTACATTATCAGCTATCTTGGACACCCACTCCACGAAGGCCTGTACATATTCGACTTCGCTCGCTCATTAGTTTACATCGACTGGAACGTGATCTTTTTGATCATGGGCATGATGATCGTCATAGCTGTTGTAGAACATTCAGGTATCTTTCAGTGGCTGGCATTCTTCGCTTACCGTGTTTCAGGAGGACGCATGTGGCTGCTGTTGCCTATTTTGATGTTGATCACCGGGATTGCCTCGGCCTTCCTGGACAATGTCACCACCATGCTGCTGATGACCCCCATCACTGTGCAGATCGCCATCTCGATCGGCATAAATCCGCTGACCCTACTGATCCCTGAAGTCATGGCATCCAATGTGATCGGTGTGAGTACGCTAGTTGGAACGCCCACAAATATCCTGATCGGGTCTTATGGGGACATTTCGTTTAATGAGTTCTTACAAAACCTGACCCCTGGCGTGTTGCTGGCCTTCATAGGATTAGTCCTCTATTGTGCGTGGATCTACCGAGAAGACTTAGGTAAGGCGCGAAGTGCCTCAGACATACTCATGCAAAAATTGGCTGAGCACAGCCTAATAACTGAACCACAGAATCTCAAAAAGGCGGGCTGGGTAGGAGCAGGGATGTTGATAATGTTCATCTTTGGCGAGAAGATACACCTGCTTCCCGCAGTCACTGCCATCATTGGAGCAACTGCCCTGATGGTTTGGATCAGGCCAAACATCGAAGAGATGATCGAAGCTGTGGATTGGACCACACTGGTATTTTTCATGTCGTTATTCATCGTTGTCGGAGCCATCCAAGAGGTCGGTCTGATCAGCATCTTGGCCGACCTGATTGGACAGCTAGTCGGTAGTAATCTCATATTAGCGATGTTGAGTGTAACCTGGATTGGGGCAATCCTTTCCATGGTGATCGCCAATATTCCCTTTACAGCAGCTATGCTGCCCGTGATCGGCTTCCTGACCGTCACAGTACCCGGTGCAGAAAGCAAAGCGTTGTTCTTCTGTCTATCTGTTGGCTCAGCCATGGGTGGCAACGGCTCGCTGATCGGCGCTTCTGCAAATATGGTTACAGCCGGTATTGCCGAGAGCGCCGGGTACTCAATCTCGTACACCTATTTCCTGAAGAAGGGTCTACCTGCTTTGCTGATCACAGTAGGATTAGCCAGCATTTGGCTATTGATCAGATTTCTATAGCTACTTGCCAAAACAAAAACCTCCCCAAAGAGGTGAGCGCACGCAAAGTGGCTATACCATCCTGCGTGCACCCTCTTCCGGGGGAATCCGTAGAGGTGGTTTATGATGAAAGATACTTTACAGACAACTGCGCTGATCGTCATCCTGCATGACCCAGATCTGTTGCCCAAACTGCTCAAAGCCTGGGATCGCGCTGGAGTTCCAGGAGCAACCATACTCCCTAGTATGGGGGGTTACCAGGCACAAAAGCATGCCCGTCGAGGGGGACTTGGTGCGCTGATCAACATGTTCACTCAGGATGAACCCGGTCAACGCACAGTGATTAGCCTTATCGATGAGCCTGAAATTCTGGAACGGGCAATTTCTGAGGCAGATCGGGTTGTCAAAGGTTTCGATAGCCCTCGTAGCGGTATATTATTCACCATACCCATTGGAGATGTTCTCGGGCTGCAAAAATGGCGCAGTACACAACCCGCTGAGCAGCCTGAACTCCCAACAAAGAAAGAACCCTCCAATCTTTTGAAATGGTTCCAGGAAGACATCAAAGAAACCTATGGAAAAGATGCCCTCATAGATTGGTCAATCCAAAGGCATACGCAGGTATCTGAAATCATCCAACAACTTTCTCTAGAACCGGTCGTTGTGTCGGTAGATACCCCTATCAACACAGTACTCACCAAACTGCTCAAATTCCCACATGTTTCCTCTGCTTGTGTGGTCAATACTGAAGAACGCCTGATGGGGATATTAAGTATCTCTGGCATTGCTGAAGTGATGATGGCGCCTGTTGTTCCTGAAGCCTATATTAACGATCCAGATGAGTATAACAAAGCAGTTAAGTTCTCCAAGCCCGATCAAGAAATTTTGGCGGCAGATATCATGAGTGAGCCTGTGTATGCCATGCTAGATTCCGACCTGGAGGAAACCTTCCAGCGTATGCGGAAAAACGGCCTTGCTGAATTACCAGTAGTCGATAAACACTATCATGTTACGGGGTTGATTTCGATGCTTGAAGTATTAACGGTGTGTTTTCCAACTGGAAGTTAGAGGATGGAATTTGGAGGTTGGAAGTTGGAAATTTGGGATTGGATTTCGATAAGATGCGGTAGAATACACTGCTGGCAGAGCAGTGTGGCCCCTTGTAAATTTATTCTGGTTCCAATATCCAACCTCTAATCTCTTATTTTCAAGGATTTCCCATGAGAACAGTCGAATGGAACTACTCCACAAATAAATTCCAAATGATCGACCAACGGCTACTACCGGGCGAGTTCAAAGTAGTCGTTTTTGATGACTACCAGGAAGTTGCCAAGGCTATTACCGATATGGTGGTGCGCGGCGCGCCTGCTATCGGTGCAGCGGCAGCGTTTGGTCTGGCGTTGGCTGCCCAGCAATCTACGGCCAATCGGGTTGATAATCTACGTGCTGACTTGATCACAGCATCCAATGATCTCAAAGTAGCCCGCCCAACCGCTGTCAACCTGGCCTGGGCGCTGGACCGCATTCTGGCTTCCACCGCCAATGTCCAGGGGAATGCCGATGATCTCAGGGAAGCTGTTCTCGCCGAGGCACAAAAAATCGCCGATGAAGATGTCGAAATCAACAAACACATGGCAGCTCACGGCGCTGAACTGATCGAGGATGGAGACACAGTCATCCATCACTGCAACACGGGCGCGCTGGCCACAGTCGATTGGGGAACAGCTCTAGGCGTCATCCGCATGGCTCATGAGCAAGGCAAAAATATCCATGTGCTGGTGGATGAAACTCGACCCCGGTTGCAAGGCGCCCGCCTGACAGCCTGGGAACTGACCCAATACGGGGTGCCCTTTGATATCATCAGTGACAACGCTGCGGGCTCATTTTTGAGTACCGGCCAGGTTCAGAAAGTGTTTGTAGGGTCGGATCGCACAGCGGCTAATGGCGACGTGGCCAACAAGATCGGCACTTATATGTTAGCGCTGGCCGCACATGACAACGATGTGCCCTTCTATCCAGTGGTGCCCACTTCGACGGTAGATTTGTCGCTGGCGTCTGGGGATATGATTCCCATCGAGGAACGGGATCAGGCTGAAGTCCTGAGCCTGACCCTCTTGGGACGACAGGTCCCCCCCAAAGGAGCCACAGCTCGAAACCCAGCCTTTGATGTCACTCCCAATCGTCTCGTCACTGGCATCGTGACGGAGAATGGGGTCGTCTATCCCCCCTTTATTGAAAATCTAGGAAAGGCGGTAAACCTCGCGACGTCCTGACGTCAGACGGGTGACGCAACACTATGGACATAGTACTAACAGGCTCCGTTGCCTTCGATTACTTGATGACCTTCCCCGGCTTATTCAAAGATCACTTCCTTCCAGATAAGCTCGATTCGATCAGTCTTTCTTTCCTGGTCGATTCGATGGTCCGCCGGCGCGGGGGCATCTCCCCCAATATCGCCTACACATTTGCACTCCTAGGCGGAAAGCCTCGCGTGATGGCTACCGTAGGTGAAGATTTCAGCGAATATCGGGACACGTTGGAAAGCGTGGGCGTAGATACCAGCCTGATTAAAATCATCCCTGGAGAGTTCACTGCCTCCTTTTTCGCCAACACGGACCAATCTAACGCCCAAATCGCCAGCTTCTATCCCGGTGCCATGGATTGCGCTGGAGAGCTTTCCTTCCACGATCTCGATGATAAGCCTGATCTGGTCGTCATCTCACCCAACGCTCCGGATGCCATGGTCCAGTACCCCCAGGAATGCCTCGAACTGGGCATCCCTTACCTGTACGATCCCAGCCAACAAATCCCACGCATGACAGGCGAAGATCTGCGTGCCGGTGTGGAGGGAGCATTCGCTCTCATGGTCAACGATTACGAATTCGAGTTGATCAAAAAGCATACTGGGATGAGCGAATCTGAAATTTATGAGGATCGGCATTTTACAGTGATTACGCGCGCTGAGGAGGGTGCATCGATCTACACCGGTGGGGAAGAGTACCGCACTCCCGTCGTTACACCCAAGAAAATCGCCGATCCCACAGGAGTAGGAGATGCATTCCGAGGCGGCTTTTTGACTGGCTATGCTCATGATCTCGCTTGGGAGATTTGCGGTAAAATTGGGGCTTTGGCTGCCACCTATTGCCTGGAAACGGCTGGGCCACAAGAACAGAGCTTCACCCCTGAAGAATTTGTGGCTCGTTTCCGGGAGCACTTTGATGATGGTGGCGCGCTGGATATACTGGTCAAATAGACGGATAGTCAAGTAGTCCAATAGGCGGTGGTCATCATCATCGATCATCCGACAACTCTACTTTAGATAATCAACTATTAAACTATCCGACTAAAGACTATAAGACTGGAGTTATAGATGGAATACGATATCAAAGATACGAAATTAGCCGAAGGCGGTCGTCGCCGCATTCGATGGGCAGACCGAGAGATGCCCGTGTTACGATCCATCAAGGAGCGCTTCGAGAAAGAACGCCCCTTCGAAGGCATCCGCATGTCAGCCTGCCTGCACGTGACCACCGAAACAGCCAACCTGATGAAAACCCTCCAGGCTGGTGGCGCAGAAATCGTCCTGGTCGCCTCGAACCCCCTCTCGACACAAGATGATGTAGCCGCTTCGCTGGTCATGCACGACGAGATCCCTGTGCATGCCATCAAAGGTGAGGATAATATTACCTATTATAAACATATCAATGCGGCTGTGGACCATAAACCCCACATCACTATGGACGATGGTGCCGATGTGGTCAGCACCCTACACAAAGACCGCCGCGAGATGTTGGAACACGTCATCGGCGGCACGGAGGAGACCACCACCGGCGTTATCCGTTTGAAGGCCATGGCCCTGGACGGTGCGTTGGAATTCCCTGTTGTGGCTGTCAATGACGCTTTAACCAAGCACCTCTTCGACAACAGATATGGCACTGGCCAATCGACCATCGATGGCATCATTCGAGCTACCAACATCCTGATTGCTGGGAAGACCTTCGTAATTGGCGGCTATGGCTGGTGTGCGCGCGGTTTGGCAATGCGCGCGAAGGGCTTGGGCGCTGACGTGATCGTCACCGAGGTTGATCCTCTCAAAGCCCTGGAAGCGGTCATGGACGGGTTCCGCGTCATGCCAATGATCGCTGCCGCCCCGATTGGGGACATCTTCTGCACCCTGACGGGTGACATCAACGTCATCGACAAACACCACTTCGAGGTGATGAAAGACGGCGCCATCGTCTCCAATTCCGGGCACTTCAATGTCGAGATCAACATCCCCGCCCTGGAAGAGATGTCCTCTGAGAAACGCCTGGTACGCCCCTTTGTTGAGCAGTACGACTTTCCCGATGGCCGCCAGATCCACCTGCTGGGCGAAGGTCGTTTAATCAACTTAGCTGCTGCGGAAGGTCACCCCGCCAGCGTTATGGACATGTCCTTTGCGAATCAGGCTCTCAGTGCTGAATATATGGTCAAGAATGCTGATGTGCTCGAGAAGACCGTCTATTCTGTGCCCGAGGAGATCGATGCCGAGATCGCCCGCCTGAAACTTGCTTCGATGGATGTGGAGATCGACGTGCTCACTGAAGAGCAGATCGCCTACCTCAACTCATGGCAAGAAGGAACCTAAGCGCTATAAACCGAAAAAAGAAGTGTTGGGGGGGGGGGGGGGGCGCCCCCCCCCCCAAAAAATTAAAAAAAAAAAAAAAAAAAAAAAAAATAAAAAAAAAAAAAAAAAAAAAAAAAAA
>CAZUSV010000019.1:0-22825 GCA_964622645.1 uncultured Anaerolineales bacterium | reverse complement strand
GCGCAACCCAAAACTCATCGAATCACCCACCCAACGCGCAAAAACCCTAAAGCGGAGGGGGGGGGCGCCCCCCCCCCCCCCCACACTTCTTTTTTCGGAAACTATTCAAAAGGAGCATATTGTGAAACAAACAAAGAAAAGGTATGCATGGCTATTAATCATCGTTGTGCTTACATTCATATTTACAGCCTGCAACACTACAGAATCAGAAGCTATTGCCTCAACCCCTGAAATTGATGCATATATCGAGTCAGACAACGCCAGCGATTCAACTTCAGAAGAAACCACCCTCCTAGAACCTGAAACTACACCCACACCCGTAGAGCCAATCGCCCTCGAAGGAGCAACAATCACAGAGAGCGGGCTCCAATATCTTGAGATTGTAGAAGGCCAAGGCGATGCGCCTGAAGACGGCGACATCGTGCTCATGAACGTGATTGGCTCACTGCCAGATGGCACAGAGATCGTGAACACATATCAGCAAGGCCAACCTGCCATGGCGATCATAGGCAGAGAGCAGCTGCTGCCTGGCTGGGAAGAGGGCGTGAGACTTATGCAAGCCGGCGGATCGGCGAAACTAGTGCTGTCTCCTGAACTGGCTTTCGGCGAAGAGGGTTACGGCATCATCCCCTCAAATTCGCAAATCGTCATGGATATTGAAATCATCTCGGTTGAAGCTCCCCCAATACCTGCGGATATCTCTGATGTTGAACTGACTACAACAAAAAGTGGCCTCCAATACGCTGATCTGGCTCCAGGCGAAGGGGTCGAGACTGAAAAAGGCGATACAGTCATCACTAACTTTTCCATCTGGGTACAGGGTGAAATCGAAGACACATTTATTTATTCATCTTCATATAGCCAACCAATCACCTTCGTGATTGGCAGTGGGAATATTGTTTTCCCCGGTTGGGATGAGGGTGTCACAGGGATGAAACTGGGTGGAAAACGATTGTTGATCGTCCCCTCGGAATTAGGCCTCGGTGAAAGCGGTGAAGGTGAAATCCCGCCAAATGCGACCCTGGTGATGGAAATCGAACTATTGGAATTATTCATACCACCCAAGATGACCGAGGTCAACCATGATGACTACATCACTACGGAAAGCGGATTAATGTATTATGACCTCGAAGAGGGCGATGGTGCTACTCCAGAGACTGGGCACACTGTCCTGGTGCACTACAGCGGTTGGCTAGAAGATGGCACCATGTTCGATAGTTCGGTCGAACGCGGGCAACCTTTCTCTTTCGTACTGGGAGAGGGCAATGTCATCGCGGGTTGGGATGAAGGACTGGCATCCATGAAAGTTGGCGATGTACGTCAGTTGGTCATTCCGCCAGAACTAGGGTACGGCGAAACAGGTGCAGGTGGAGTCATTCCTCCTGGCGCGACGCTGATCTTCGAAGTCGAATTGTTGGAAATCCAAAAATAGCTTTAAGATTTCTGATTTATTGCATTTACAGAGCCGTGCTCCCCTAAGAAGCTGTCTGAAAAGTCCTACGAAGACCCTAAAGGTTTCCCAAAATGGCTTTGAAAATCGGCTTTCTGGCCTGTAAAGACAGCCTTTTGTGCCCGATTACGTGCACAAACCTTTAGGGTCTGGCGGCTGGCCCGAAAATAGGGGGTTACGGGGGTGCTCCGCATCCCCGTACCCCCCCCTATTTTCGGAAGTTCTCGCGAAGTTGACATTGTCGAAGGAGTCAGACATGGAATTTCGAGTATCTCGTATCTTGGTTTTGTTTGTTCTCTCGCTCGTGATGATCAGTTGTAGACTTAATCAACCAGCAAAAATATCCCCAATCTCCCCGACCGCGCAAATCGCGCCAACACTTACTCCATCGCCAGAAAAGGTTGCGGAAATTTCATCAACGCCAACTGCAACTCTACTGACACCAACTGAAGTAAAAGCTACCCAATCTGCTTCACCCACTCTTGAACCCACATCAACACCTATTGAATTCACATCATTATCAAAAGATGAAGTATTCTATAACAATGAGCTTAATTTGTCAGGGTACCTTTGCACACCCCAGGGAGTCGCTCCTTTCCCAGCGGTTGTATTCAATCACGGGGGCTTGGGCGATGTGATCGGGGGAGCGCCAGAAGAGACTTGTCTTGCCCTGGCTGAGGCGGGTTTTGTTGGGTTCTCACCGATACGCAGACAGACTATCCCCCTTGATGGGCATATCGATGATGTCCAATTTGCAATCGACTATGTGAAAAACTTGGCATATGTAGATCCTGAAATATTTGGCTTGATGGGTTTCTCGCGTGGTGGTATGCTAACCTTCATGGTCGCTGCGCAACGGTCAGATCTTCAAGCTGCGATTATCATGGCCAGTGCCCTGCCCAAAGATGGGGATTTTTCAGGGTATATCCAGGAGATCAATATCCCCATACTGATAATGGTCGCCAGCAACGATTTCCCAGCCGAACTCAACAAGAACCAAAACGTAGTCGAAGGTGCGCAAGAGATGGAAGCAGCCTTGAAGGCGGCAGGGAAAGACGTTCGATTGATAATCTATCCGCCTTATGAACCTCATGGCCATATGATGTTCTTCGAACTTGGCGAATACTGGAAAGATGTGATTGCATTTCTTGCAATGCATTTAGAGTAGAATATGAAGCTGCGAATAGAGTACCTAGCTGAACACCCCGACCTGGTTCCCGTTCTGGCGTCCTGGTTCTACGATGAATGGGGGCGCAGGAACCCTGAGAACTCAATGGTGAAAGTCGAGCAGCGCCTGCGTGGACGAATGAACATGGACTCTTTGCCACTCACGCTGGTTGGCTTTTTGAATGGTCAGCTTGTGGCCAGTGCCAGCATCAAAATCCAGGAGATGGATACCCACCCTCAATACATGCACTGGTTGGGCGCTGTCTATGTCCATCCACCTTATCGCAATCAAGGATTCGGCTCGGAAATCGTGGGTTACACTGCTTTAGAGGCCAAACGACTCGCAGTAAGGCAACTCTACCTCTACACCCGCAGCCATGAGGATTTTTACACTCGTCTTGGCTGGCTGTCCATCGAACGTACCCAATATCATGGGCGCCAAGCAGTGATTATGAAACGAACGTTATAAAGAAACTATGTCTATCTAGGAATCGCCGGTGTAGCTCCCAGATTTTGGGGTGTGGGGCGTGCTCCGCATGCCCCACACCCCAAAATCTAGACATTACTGTGGGAATTCCTAGAGACCCGAAACTATCGCATGAAATTGGGAGAAGTCAAACTTTTCCATGGATGTCCCAGCGTATAAAGGGCTATGTAAAAGTTTGACTTCTTCTCTCTGATTGGAGGAAAAATGGGATTCCATGGAGGTGGCTGGTGGGCCTACATCAGCCATGATGAAGACAAAGATCAACCCCAAATCACTAGCGAACTGCTTTGGAGGGTCTGGGATTTCGCCACGCCATATCGTTTGCGCGTGGCTGGGCTGCTTTTCACGATCCTGTTGATATCCGGAATCAGCCTGATATCTCCCCTGCTATACCGCGATCTGATCGACAATGCCATCCCCAATGGCGACTTTGCACGTTTGAACTGGTTAGCTTTGGGGATGATTGCCATCCCGATCTTCAACGGAATGATCGGCGTCTGGCAACGACAGCTCAATGCCATGATTGGCGAGGGTGTGATCTATGATCTACGCCGGGCCTTGTATGCTCATATGCAGCGCATGTCGCTGCGCTTCTTCACCCAAACCCGCACGGGGGAGATCATGTCACGCCTGAACAACGATGTTGTTGGCGCACAGCGGGCCATAAGCAACACCCTGGTAACTATCATCTCGAACTTTGTCTCTGTGATCGTTACCCTGGGAATCATGCTAGCTCTCGAATGGCGGCTAACCCTGCTAGGGTTAGCCATCCTGCCCCTATTCATTCTCCCCGCCCGCCGCATTGGACGTGTGCTCCGTGACCTCAGCCGCAAATCGATGGAGCATAACGCAGAGATGAATGCCACCATGAACGAGACCCTCAATGTCAGCGGTGCCTTATTGGTGAAACTCTTTGGTCGGGAACAGCGTGAATACGATCGCTTTAGCGATGATAGCGTCGAGGTGCGTAATATCGGCATTCGATCAGCAGTCGTTGGGCACTGGTTCTTCATGCTTCTGGGTGTGGTCAGCGCAGTGGGTTCGGCTGTGGTCTTCTGGGTCGGCGGACATCTGGTTCTGCGCGGAGAGTTCACCATCGGTACTATCGTGGCTTTTGGTACTTATCTGTCTCAACTCTATGGGCCATTGATGAGTTTGACCAATGCCCAGGTACAGTTCGCCCAGAATATGGTCAGTTTCGAACGTGTTTTCGAAGTGCTCGACATCCCTGTAGAGATTACCGAAATCCCAAATCCCAGAAATTTGCCCTTGGTATCTGGGAATATTCGCTTTGAAGGTGTTTCTTTTGCCTATGCGGGGCTGGGTAAAGAAAAGGTTGGACTGGATGAGATCGCCCGTTTCAGTTGGCGCGGCAGTTCAGAAGCTCTTCTCAAACGAGGCAAGGAAAAAACGGAACAGGGTTCAGCTGACAGCCACGAAGATGGTCAGCCCCGTCCTCAATGGGCGCTGAAAGATGTCGATTTTAGCATCGAACCCGGTCAACTGGTGGCATTGGTTGGTCCCAGCGGAGCAGGGAAATCGACCATCACCTATATGATCCCGCGCTTATACGATCCCACCCAGGGACGCGTGCTGATCGACGGGCAAGATATCCGCGCAGTGACCCTTGATTCGCTGGCCGACAATATCGGCATGGTCACCCAGGAGACATACTTGTTCTACGACACCATCCAGGCCAACCTGCTGTATGCCCGGCCAGATGCCCGCCAGGCTGAGATGATCGCTGCTGCTAAAGCAGCCAACATCCACGACTTCATCGTGGGACTGCCTGATGGCTACGATACCGTGGTTGGCGAGCGCGGCTATCGCCTCAGTGGCGGTGAGCGCCAGCGCATGGCCATCGCCCGTGTGGTGCTGCGCGATCCCCGCATCCTGGTGCTAGACGAAGCTACATCCAGCCTGGACTCACTCTCCGAGGAGTTGATCCAACATGCTCTGCAAGAAGTGATGAAAGGCCGCAGCAGCCTGGTGATCGCTCACCGGCTCTCCACCATCCTGGCTGCCGACAATATCCTGGTCATGGAGAACGGGCGCCTGGTAGAACAAGGCACGCATGAAGAACTGCTAGCGCAGGGTGGGCTGTACACAACTCTGTACGAAACTCAGTTCAAGATCTCCCCAGAACTGAACTAAAAATAGGGATGTGTGGATTTCACACATCCCTATTTTTAGTAGTTTCCTTATTTTGCTCTCAGCGCGAATGTGATTCCCAAAAGTGCGCTGACTACCCCAACTATCGTACCCATGATCTGCTTGGGGCCAAACATGATATAGGGGCCACCCAGATCAACATAGTCAGCGACTACCGACACAACTGTTATCAGCAACCCAATCTGGAATATGCCTACACCGAGCAACCATTTGCGTTTCATAATCCAATACCCTTTACAATTTCGAAGCCTGTTACCATTATAGCAGAATGATGAGTCTCCCAGAGTCAAAAGCAAAGGGCTCTCTAGAAATCGACGTAGCCCATCCAGATTACCATGCTATTTCCTAGGAATCTTAGGAAAGCGCCCATATCCCAAGATTTTCAGAGAATAGAAAGGATTCTGAGTTGATGAACGAAATGCCTAAGCACGTCATTTGTATTGGTGCAGTCGTTCGAAGGGGAAACCGGATTCTCCTCGTCCGCCAGGCAAGAGGCCACGTCTTAGAAGGCCAATGGGTTATTCCCTGGGGTCTCTTAGATGAAAACGAGTCGCCAAGCGAGGCAGCCCTTCGTGAAGTGCAAGAAGAAGCAAATATCGATGCGCAGATTGAAGGTTTGTTAGGCATTCAAGAGCTGCCGCATCCCTGGGAGGGATGGCTGGCGCTGGTGTTCTTACTCAACAGCGAATCTGGCCAGCCTACGCCTGACTACAAAGAGACGGATGCAGCGCGCTTCTTCTCATTAGCTGAATTGAAAAACTTCCCTGAACCTGTCGAACCTTGGTGCGTGTGGTTAGTTTCCAGAGTTTTAAGGGGAGAACATTGCGTTATCCCAGAAAATGAAGAGAATCCCTACAATCCCCAAAAAGGGTTCTTGTAGAAGGGTCTCAATTGAATGCAGTTTTCACTCTAACAGATCCTCGTTTCGTCAGGCGCGGTGTCGCCTTTTCTCCTCGATGGGTATACAATGGCTTCTGGCAATAATGTCCAGTGATATCGAAGGAGATGAGTAAGGGCGAAAGGTCTAAGGAATCCTTTATCAATCCCGGGTGTATTTCAGTTTCGGGGGATAATGATTGACGGAAACAGCCTTATGTGTCATTCCGAACGGAGCCTGGCTGGAATGAAATGGAAGCCAGGCGGAGTGAGGAATCCCTGGTAGGACACTTATCCAGGGTCTACAAGGGTATCAAAACAAGTTGACCACACGGGATTCCTCACCCCCTTTCAAGCAAGTAACGCTCGTACCACAAGTTGAGCTAGCACTGTGCACTCACGAAAGCTTAGCGAGGGTTGCGGGGTTCGGAATGACAGGTTTGTGTAAGTTTTCCATATCTATGAAATTTCACCCCAAAACTGAAAGACGCCCATAAATCCCAGCAATATTGACAAAATCTCGCATAATGATATTCTATCTATAGGATTCTCAGGGTCATTTTTCTTTAGACCATCACGCAGAATTGGGGGAGGATTTCAGTCAAAAATCATCATTGCCCACTAAAGATATCTGAAACCCGTCAGAATAGGTTTCATTGTAAGATAGTCATCAGGAATAGACATGACCAAATCTAAACAAGAAACTCTCTTTGCCTTCGATTGTGGTGCGACCAATTGGCGTCTCTATCGGGTTGCATATAAGGTTGCCAGTCCTCACAGTGAAATGTTGGGGGAACCCAAACCATCCCCGCTGACTAGTTTCATTGATAGAAGGTTGCCAGCGGTTGTGTTGCTCAACCCTGAGGGAACTGCGCTGGAAGGTTATGGGGAAATCATCCAGCAGCAACTTGAAGACGAGCAAATCCGGGATCGCATTCGAGAATATTTCAAACCCTGTATCGGATCTCACCTGGAACAGAAGCCGCTCCCTCACCAAAAAAGATATACTCATGCTCAAGCCATTGGTTTCACCAGGATGCTACTCGAGGCCTTGTTGGAACAATTGAAGCAGGAAAAATGGCGAGGAAGAGCCTTCGATGAAAGCGTTCATTTCGCTTTTGCATACCCAGTCCATTGGCGTTCCGAACACGATGGAACTGTCTTCAAAGATTTCCAGCAAATGATCTTGAGTTGTTACCCAGAGCATCTTCATGATCAAGTTCGTTTTGTCAGTGAACCAGGGGGCGCTATGCGTAGCCTACACCGTCAAGGGTTGCTACCAACTAGAGATGATGGCGCCATAACACTGATCGCCGATGTAGGTGGCAGTACTACCGATTTCGTCGCCGGTCAAGTGAATCCGCAAACCAACCATATAGATTTCGTCCGCCGCTATGGGGAACCCCACGGAGGCGGGCTGTACGACGCTGAGTTGGCCAAGTATCTCGCTGATGAGCTAAACATTCCGGCGTCTGCCCTGGCCGATGATCCATCTGCGCTGGTCACTCTAAGAGAAAACGGACGCCAACTCAAAGAATCGCTTAGCCGACAGCTCCTGCGTTCTGGTAATACATTCCACACCCCGCAACGCACCATCACGCTGGTAATGAAAGATGGAAGGTCTTTCCGCGGTATTGTCAAGTTAGATGATCCGACCTTTAGAGCCATAACGCGTCAGTTGAACGATGAATTTGAACAGCTTGTCGAACGAGGCTTCGATGAAATGCACCTCAAGGCTGAAAATATTGGCCAGGTTATCTTGGTTGGGGGTGGCGCGCAGCTTTTCACAATTGTCCAGCATCTCAGGAAGCAGCTTGGGGCTGAGAAAGTCATCCTGGCCGATAACCCCGCCGAGGTCGTTGTGATGGGAACTGCTCTAGAGTACGGCAAATCTATTCCAAGAAAAGAAAGTGATCACGGAGTGATATTTGAACAGCCAACAAAGGTTGACCCAGCCAGCAAAGCCGCCCAATTCACCTGGAAATTGCTGTCCAACAGTGGTGAAATCATCCAGCTCAAAGAAGGCATTAACACTGCTGGCCGAAAAAGCAGCAATGATATCTTCTTGAAAGATAATTTAGCCTCCCGCTTCCATGCTGAACTCAAGGTAGCGCAGTACCGCTTGGAGATCATCGATTTCGGTAGCACTAACGGCACTTTCGTTAATGGCAACAGGATCGAGCCAAACAAATATTTGCGCTTACAAGATGGTGACCAGGTGAAAATTGGCGATTCGATGTTTACTTGTACGCTTTCGAATTAGTAATTCGTATTCATAGAAAAGAGAGTCCACCACCATGGCAGACGAAATTGTTGTTATATCTGATGGAAACGAAGTAGAAGCAGTTGACCTGTTACCTACCGAAACCCTGATGGCAGCAGGTGATTTAATCTCTAAGGCTCTGCTTTTCGCACTTAGCCGTAAATATCTGGATGGGCCAATCTTTGAAGCCGATTATGTGCGCATCCTAGAGACCGAGATACTTCAACAGCCTGATGTGGCTTTCATCCATCTGGAACAGGTCGGCCAGCCGGTAAGCGAAGATTTTTCCCGCTATATCACTGCCATCAAGACGACCCTGGCGGCTGCTCACGATCCTCGCTATACCCTGTTATTCATCATCAGTAGTGATGGCCTGCATAACCAGATCTTGATCGGGATCAGCGCTCGCTCTCCCGGTGCCCATCCGAGCATTTTTGCCAATCAATTGGGTCAGTTCCTAAGCTCAAACTGGCCAGGTACGCGCGCAAGTGTCGTCACGGATTACGAGCAGGTTGTCCAGCAAGTACATGCTCCATTAAGCAATTATCGTTACGCGCGCGCTTTTACGGGGATTCCCTCAACAAAATCTGAAACCCAGCAAAGCTATCCTCAAAGCCTGGACCAGTTCATGCGCGGACTGCGCGGCAAGCCCTATCTATATATGGTCATCGCCGACCCCATGTCAGAAAACCAGGTTGACTCGATCATCTCAAATTGCCGCAATTTATCGGGGCAGGTGCACGCTTTTACCAAAGCCACCATCCAACGCAGCCTAAGTGAGGGGGTTTCTGAATCTACCTCACGTGCGGAGAGCGAATCGACTTCGACCAGCACATCCAAAGGAACGTCCACAAGCACAACCGAAGGCAAGAGCAAAGGCGTCTTGGGTACTGTGCTTGATAAGGCTAGCGGCACAAAGAAAGGGCTGGCAGGAGCAGGGATGGCCGGGCTGGCAGGCATGCTTGTGGCAACCGGTGGTCCTTTCCTGCTCTCTGGAATGCTGGGGATGTTTGGGCAATTGCTGCCTTCAACAAGTGCATCTGAAACCAGCGGTGAATCCACATCAGAGTCGGAAACATTAGGTACATCAACCAGCCTGACCGATTCTGAAAGCACCTCCAGCAGCGAATCGCGCTCTTTCGGACGTGAGTTCCTCAATAAACACGCCGAGGCTTGCGAAAGCTTGCTCGAAGAGACGGTCGCAAGATTTGAAAATGCTCGTGGACAGGGTTGCTGGAATGTGGGCGCCTATTTACTCAGCGACCAGGCAGAGACCATTGCCCAGGCCCAGGCGCAGTTGAAAGCTCTCGTCAGCGGTGAGAAGAGCGCCTTCGAACCCGTGCGGGTGCACGACCTTAGCCCGGTCTGGGATGGGCGCGTGCAGGTAGCCCTGGATGCTTTCCAGCACCCACCCATGCGCCTGTTTGGACCGGCGACCGAGAATCAGCTCAGCCACCCACTCGGACCTATCTTCGAGGGATTGACCACCCCCCTCAATACTGACGAACTTTCCTTACTAGCCAACCTGCCTTTGCGCGAGATGCCGGGTATGCCAGTGCAGCCCACGGCTTATTTCAGTTTGAATCCACCTATCCCCCAGGATCCAGACAGCGCCTTGAAACTAGGCACCATGCTAGAAGGAGGAGAAAAAGTTGGAGATCTAGCCTACGCTGTCGATCCCGATACGCTCACCCGACATGTTTTTGTGACCGGCATCACCGGCAGCGGCAAATCCAATACCTGCCGGCGTCTGATCAGCGAGTTGATGCAACGAGGGACCAACTTCATGGTCATCGAACCTGCCAAAGACGAATATGTTCAACTTGCCTTGGCATACAACCAGGCTGGCACCTTTGACCGTCCGATCACGGTCTACACCCCTGGACGTACAGAATGGGGCGGGCACAAACTCGATCAGTTGCAGTTGAATCCTTTTGATATCGTGCAGTTACCAGGCGCTACTGTGCCAGTGATGCCGCACCTGGACCGCTTGAAATCGATCTTCAACGCCAGTTTCCCCATGCAGGAGATCTTGCCGGTTATTCTGGAGGAAGCCCTGGTGGATCTTTATGACAGCCAGGGTTGGCTAGAAGAACTGCCGGATGAGGATATCGGCCGTCCAACATTGAAACAGCTCTTCAACCGTATCCCTGGGCTTGTGGAGGGCAAGGGTTATGAACAGCGCATCACTGATAATATCATTGCCGCCCTGAAAACCCGCATTGGCAGTTTGCTGCGCGGCTGGAAAGGACAACTTTACAATCATCCTTTCTCTACACCCTGGCCCGAACTCTTCGATCGCCCGGTGGTGATCAACCTGCAGCAGATGGGCGACGATGCCGATAAGTGCTTTACCATGGCCCTGCTGCTAAATTTTATGTACGAATACCGCCAGGCTCAACATGAAAGCTTAGGGTCACCAGAATCCAGCGCTCTACAGCACCTTGCTATTATCGAAGAAGCACATCGGGTATTGCGGGCTGTCCCCGCAGCAATGAGTGGTGGTGATCCCCGGGCAAAAATGGGCGAGATGTTCGCCGACATCCTCGCAGAGATCCGTGTCTACGGGCAGGGCCTGGCCATCGTCGACCAGGTACCCTCGAAGTTGGTCCCCGACGCCTTGAAGAACACCAACCTGAAGATCATCCACCGCCTGGTTGCCACAGACGACCGCGAAGCCATGGCGGGAACCCTGGCCCTGAAACCAGACCAGACCGAAGTGATCGCCCGCCTGAAAGTCGGCCAGGCGATTGTATGCGGCATACAGGATGATATGGCCTCTTGGGTCAAAGTAGATTACACACCACTACCAAAATTGACGCCAAAATAATCTGATTCCCCAACGGTCAAAACTAATGGCAGGATTGGGAGGGGCAATATGACCAAACAGATTAGTGTCGAGAGCTTGCGAGTAACCATAGGTTATTTGTATTTACTATGGTTTTGCCCCCCAAGGAAAATATACGAATTCTACCAAGCTAGCGAACCCTTGAGACGGGGGCTAGCCAGAGATGCCGAAACATCCGAAGAGGATTACTTCGACCTGGCCATTCCCGAGGCTTGCCGAAGCATCCTGGCATACCACACACCCAGTCGAAAAGTCGATGCTGAGGTTTCAGCCAAGCTGACCAAGGCTGCTCAGACAGCAGTTCATAACTCTGAAGGTGCATCACAATTCGGCACAATTATGGCGGAGATTGCTAATTTGCCAGGAAGAGCCAAGACAAATCAACGCCTGGTTGCTGAGCGAGGCTGTCAATTCTGTGAGGCGCCATGTCGCTACGGCTATTTTGTTCTGATCACCGAGCCGGATTTCAACTGCCTATCCCGATTACTGGCAACCGGAATACAGAAAAATGACCAGGGTAACGATGCAGTGCGTATCCTGTGGGCATTTGCCAATCAGCACCTTTGGCGCACCATGGGCCAGCCCCAGAGTTATATTACTGCCGAACACCTGGGTAACCTGGCTTATTGCTTGTTCTCGATCGGCACATCCAAATCCCGGCGCAGATTGAAAATAGCAGCCTACCAGGCAATCCAAAAAGCCAACCAGGAGTTGATCCAAAATTGGCCCACTATAAGTGATGATTTAAGGAAGGACGGCGATGAGCGAAATAAATGAACTCTCCTCATCCCAGGATATTGAAAGCCTGGAGAGCCACTTGCTAGATAGTGAGGGGTTAGCTCTATTACGAAAGATCGCCCAGGATCCCGAGGCATATCTCGAGCAGGAGACGGAATATATCCAGGCCGAGACAATTGAAAAACAGTCTCTTGAACTAAGTAGTGAAGAAGTACTAGGCCCAGGTTCAAATTTCAATTCCTTTTTGGAGCTACTCACCGAAGATCCAGATACCGCCCAGGCCATTATTGAGAATTTATTACCTGAAGATCGTTCCATTATCACTTCAAGTATGGCAGGGAATGCGGTCGCCAGCGGGCTGGACAGCTACGAGGAATCCGAGCAATTAGCTGAAACGCCCATGAGTTATGCCGTTGCCAGCGGCGATACCTTATCTGCAATTGCTCTAAGGCTATACGGCAATGCCTCCTATTGGCGCTATATCTACGAGGCCAATCGCGAATTGATTGGGGATAATCCCAATATCATTGTCACAGGGCAAGAATTCGTAATCCCCTCTTTAGAAAGTCTAGAAACTGTTCCAGCTACGGCCGTGACTGGCCAATACACGCCTCCAGCTATCCCCGCGGCATCTTATGCAGAACCTGTTGAAATTGTTGATGACATGGAATTCCCCGCGACCGAAAAAGAAATAGAAGTCAAAGCTCCTATCCCACCAGAGTCGATTGCTGAGACTCCAACTGCAGAGATACCTGTGGAGGGGGAATCAATCGCAGAAATGCCACCAGAAGAAATTGTTGAGCCAGAAACACCGCTGGAGCATATCCCTGTCGCAGAAACCGTGGAAGCGGAAGAGCCCGAAACGGACGATGAGGCAACCGAGATTCCCGAAGGCGAACAACTGACTGAAACTACCACTGAAGCCTATCTTCAGATGATAGAACACCAAGCTCACATGGCTTACGAGGCGCTATCACAAATTCCGGAACTTGATCCCGAAACCTGGTCAACGCTAGAGTTCGACGAACGGATTGCAGTGCTCCAGTCTGTCGAAAACATTTTAGCCGAGATTCAGGGAAGGCCAGCTACGATCATTACTACACAAACTGATCTAGAGCCAGATACCCGCGGCCTTTGGGATGATGATTCAATTGTAATTGCAGCAGACGTCGTGGCAGATAACAACCTATCACCAGATTATCATCTCGAGGGTGTCATAATCTTAGGTCGCTTTGCTTACCAAGATTATGTTGCGCAGAATCCTGGGATGATTCCCGAAGATATACGATTGACTTGGGCGGAAAGCATCGAGAACTACCGTGAACCGGATGAGATTGGCTTGGAGGCCCATGGTGAGCAGCCCATTGTTATCGATGCATTTGCGTATTGCCAAACCATACTCTCAGGATTGCATGGAGAGCCTATTGATCTTTACAAAGAGCCGGTTGAGGGGGTTACGCCTAAGAATATTGAACCAGAACCATCTACTTTAGGGGAAGAGCTACAAACCTATGAGCTAGAGGAATTAATACTCACAGAAGCACATGAAAAACTAAGTTCACTTACTCTAACTGCATTGATAGAACAACTCGGTCTCCCACCTAACCTCCAAGATACCGATGTAGCTTTTCAACTAGCTGATCGACTTTACGATTTACCGCCTGTTTTGCGTGAAGCCGCGGTTGAACTTGCTCTCTCAGAAGCGCAGGCAACCAATAACGAAGGACAAATCGCTACTGTGTTACATTGGTTGTCTCCCGCGATTGGGGAGTTGGGGCAAGATCTTCAGGAACAGGCGCTCCTGGTTGCAAGCAGTGTTGAAAACGAGAGCATGCGTTGGGGTGTTTACCGTCAACTCGAAGCTGCCGGTATAGAAGCGCCAGATGCAGGCACTGATGAAGTACCCCAAGCACAACGTGATTTTTTGGAATCAATCAACATCGAAGACGCTGAAGAGCGCGCCAATACAATAAGAGAATTTGCACAAGAAACCTACGGGTTGGCAGGTTACGACTTGGCGATGTATCTGACCGGGCGGGTACGAAATGATGCTGAGGAGATCGGCGAGCTCGATCCATCAGCAAAGGAAACTGTCAGCCGAATAGTCGAATTCGCCCTCTTAGAAGCCAAAGCGTTGGAAGATGACGGGCAACTAGCAGCAGTACAGCAAGGCTTAGCGCCAGTATTGGATGTACTGGGTTTAGATGTGCAACTTGGATCAGGACCAGTACCACATACAAGTATGCCTGAAGGGATGATACCAGATCTGCCAGTTGATGTCATACCACCTATAGATGTTCCTGTAGACAGCGCTGTTACCGCTGATGTTCAAAAAGAAGATGACGATGGGCCCTCGGATGTGTATGAAGATGAAGATTGGCCACCACACGATGAGACTACCAAGGTTACAGTCGACAATATTGATCAGTTGCATCAAACCGAAGAGCCCCCAGAAGAAGGCACAGAGGAATCGAGCGAGACAGATGTGCCAGAGGCTGATGTAGAGATTCCTGTACAACAAGAATCGCCATTAGACTCGCCTGAAGAGACGACAGCTACCGATGCACCCGCTCAAGAACCACCTGCCCCGCAAGATTTAGATACTGAAGCGCAGCCAGCCGAAGTCTCCGATCAGGAAGAATTAATACCAGAAACACCTACTGAAGAATCACAACAGCCCGGAGAAATCACATACGAGCAAAAAGTAATGAGAATAGCTGAGTTGTTGAAGTTGGCTTCACATGGTGTTTCTGTCGATGATGAATTTGATCTGCCTCCAGGATGGTATGACGCGCAGTTAGATGAATTGTATGAGTGGGCCTCACATGGTGTTTCTCCCGAGGAAGAATTTATTGCAAGACACCTGCCTGCAGGATGGTATGAAATGACCCCCGAAGAACAAGCACAGTTCAAAGCTCGGGATATTAGAATTATCGATCCGGAAGATCCTAGCAAAAAAATCTGGATATGGGAACATACAATTTATGATGAGGAAAGAATTTCGGAAATGTTGGAGGACGGCGATATAACCGAGGAACAAGCAGTAATATTACGAAAATCTTGGTATGAACTGAGCCCTATTTCAGAAACGCTCCCAATCGTTCCAATTTATGCTCTCATTAAAGGCTTATATACAAGTGAGCAGATATATTTTTCGAAACCAGATTTAGGGGGGGGAACTTTTGATGCACAACATGAATTACCAGAGGGATATGATTTTGAAGCTTTCATTGCTGATTTCTATCTTGGTTATTCACCATCAGGCGAAGCACAATGGCCTCAGTTGTCAAAAGATAACCCCACATCTGTGTATATTCAAGCTCACATTTTAGCTGGCAATTTATCTATTGAGGAGGCCAACCAATTAGTCGAAGCAAACGGTCTCAAGCCGCCTGATTGGGATTTGCCACCTGATTTGCAGGCGTCAGCATCGGAAGAACCTGCTGACGAAAGTGAACAGCTGTCGCCTCAATATTCCACACAAGAGATATTGGAAATGCGTTTGCGTAACGAAATCACTGATGAAGTAGCTGCACAGATGTGGGAAGAAGCTTTCCAGCGGGAACAAAAGGAAACCACCCCCGCCGAAGGCGAGAAGTTGCGAGAACTAATAGCTGAGCAACAGAAAATTGACGACCGGATCGAAGAATTGTTTAATAAGCGAGAAGGTTTACTCAGCGAACATCTTCCGTGGTCAGTTCCCGAGGGAGCAATCCGGGCGAAGATAGAGAGTATAAAAAGTTTGCCGGATCTAGATCCACGTGCTATTCCAACTGAGGATGAACTAACGCTGTGGGTGATGCTGAGCACGATGGGTCTAGTGAAACCTGAGATCAGTCTTGCTAGCGCAATGGCTGCAGCAGCAGACTTCGCAGAGCACATTACCGACGAAAGACGGGACATCGTATTACAAATCGTTGATGCATACAAAGAAAGGGCGCAAATAGACGAAGAAATCCGCCAACTGAAAGAAGAAAAGAAGGCGATTGATGAGCAAGTAGAAACAGTCATTGACTTTATTAAGGAAGACGATTACCGCAGCAAACTGGGTATTACACCTGAAGATCAGGAGCGGACGCAACGCTACCTGGATATTTTGCAACGTTGGGAAAATGGCGAGTTGTCAACGGAACAACTCAACAAGATGACAGAGGAACTCTTCTTATCATCACCAGGATATGCAACTGCACCGCAAGAGACCGTAACTGAATCATATACTACTGATGTGAGTGAACAACCGCCTTCAACTTTAGAGCAAGTCTTGATCACCGGAGATATGACGCCTGAAGAAGGCATTCAAATGACCTCGGAAAAGATAGATACATTGGAAACACATATTGCGGAATTATCTACATTGCATGATGAGTTATCCGCATTGGACTTCACCCTTACCCCAGACGAACCAGGGCTACTGCAATCAACCGAGAACGAAATCCAAAGGTTATTATCTTCGGTTGCAGCCATAATTCCTGGGGGCATCTATATTGGGGATGTAGTTGAAGACGCGGTACAAAGCGCAGAAATTACCAATCAATTAACAGATCAAATAAGCCAGCTTGAGATGGAATTAGCCACAGAGCAAACAAACCTCGATATACTCGAGAATCAAGGTGAAATCACGCCTGAGGAGTGGCTGCAGCAGCAGGAACAACGCCCAGAAACAGCACCGGAAGAGATTCAAACCGAGGCGCCCGTTCTTGATTCCCCTATAGATGAGGAGACAGTAGCAGAAACGGTTGTTGCAGAAGAAACGGTTGTTGCAGAAGAATCGGCCGTGGAAGTGCCTGCAGCGGATACCCTGGCAGAGACGTCCGCCGATTCAGTTGATTTGGAGGAACCACAAGCAGAGCTAAAAGAAGATGTGCCAGACGCTGAGACAACAGATTTGACAGAACAGGAAGATGGAGCAGAAATTCAGGGAGAACCTATAGAAACGTCCCTTGTAGAAATATCCCATGAAGTGACGATAGTGGAAGAGGCTACAACAGCAGAATCTGCTGATGATTCGCAAATGGCTGACGAAACCTTAGAAGTGACTCCCCAAGCGGGAACGCCAGCTGAAACACCTTCGCTAGAAGGAACAGAAATTGAAGAGATTACCAGTGGAATCCTGGCTCCCGAGGACTCAGTAGAGGAAACGCCCAGTACAGAAACACATGCCGAAGAACCAAGTCCTTCGGAAGATGTAGAAGAAGTATCCTCCCCAATAGAAAATGATGTCACTGAAGAAACAGATACAGGAGAACAACCGACCGAGGATAATACTGAAATAGACCCACCCCCCACAGAGGATACATTCGTTGAAGACTCTGAGGGCGAATAATGTCTGATGATGTATTTCTCCTAAGAAGTTCAACTTCTTTGAGAAGTTGAACTTCTAATCCAGGAAGATCATCTTGATAAACACCAAGGATGAAAGAGCGACTATTTGCATGATCCTTACGGTTTTCAAAGAACTAGATGGAGGAAAAAACTATGCGCTGCCCAAATTGTGGAAATGAAATCCCCGAGGGTTTTCAGTTTTGTGGACATTGTGGGCATCAGATTAGCCCAGAAGATGTTCCTCAAGAGTCCATTCCCCCAACTCGATCTGACCAGCAAGGCGAATTTGATGAAGATGCCGAGACCACGTTAGATATCCACGCCGGGGAACAGATACCATCAATGGAATCAGATGAAATCGCCCAAGAGCTGGAATTCGATGAAGATGCTGCCACAATGTTTGACGTCCAACAAGCTGAACAGATACCCGCTGTTGACCCTGCAAAGACTGATCGAGATGAATCACCCCTGGAGATTAAGGTCGGCATGGAAGACATGCTGACCGGTCAGACGCTGGGGCCGTATCGATTCACTGAGAAGCTTGGTCGTGGAGGCATGGCCACTGTGTACAAAGCTTACGAGTCAGGTTTGGACCGTTACGTTGCTGTCAAAGTAATGCGCCAGTACCTGACCAGCGACCCTGAGTTCAAGACCCGCTTCCAGCGCGAAGCCAAGGCCATCGCCAGACTCGATCACCCCAATATCATGCCTGTCTACGGCTATGGTGTAGAACAAGAGCTGAACTATATCGCCACTCGCTACGTAGATGGGGGGACGCTGAAAGAAATCATGGGGCAACCACTGCCGCTGGAACAAACCGTCAAAATCATCACAGGTGTGGCGCGGGCTTTGGGATATGCTCATCAGCGCGGGATCGTCCATCGCGACGCTAAGCCTGCTAACGTGCTCTTGACTTCAGGCGATTGGCCCTTGTTGGCTGATTTCGGTCTGGCGCGCATGATGGAAAGCGTTACACATGTCACCCAGACTGGTGTTGGGATGGGCACACCCACCTATATGTCCCCCGAGCAGGGAGAAGGGAAAGACATCGACGGTCGCAGCGATATCTATTCGTTAGGGATAATGCTTTACGAGATGCTGACCGGTGAGCCACCCTTCCAGGCCGATACCCCAGTGGGTGTCGTGGTTCAACACATAACCGCACCGCTACCTCTGCCTCGCAAGGTTAATCCCGATATCCCCGAAGCGATGGAGCGAGTGATCCTCAAAGCCGTAGCCAAGAATCCAGAGGATAGATATCAAACTACGGATGAGCTGATTGGTGATATGGAAAAAGTATTGGCCGGTTTGCCTGTTAATGCCTTATCAGCTTCAGCAGAAGAATTTAAGCCACGAGCCAGATGGCTTTGGGCTGCATTAGGAGTAACGCTGATCGCAATTGTAGCAATATCAGTATTTCAATTTGTCCTGCCAAAAACGGTTCCTAGTGCTGAAACAAGTGAAACTACTGTTGAGCCCCTTGCAGCTGTGATCGATACAAGTACAGAAATTCCTACAAATACAGTAACTCCAACAAGCGCGCAAACTGATATCACCCCCACTGACACACCTATTCCAGCAACTCCGACGAGTATAGCAATAACCACAGGATCGATCTCAGGTGAGATCATTATGTCTGATACATCATGGGAAGGACATGAATTCTATATCGGATTGGCCCCATGGGGCGAAGAGGCACCAGCTTACAGTACAGTGCTATACGCACCTAGCTCATACCTGCTAGATGACATTGAGCCAGGCGACTATACACTCCATGTCATTCTGGATATGGACGATAGCGGGGAGGGGCCGCCGACGGACGGCGATGTGACCGCTTTCTATGGTACGGAGGAAGAGCCAGCCCAAATCACTGTAGAAGCCGGGAAGGAACTAACCGGGATAAACGTCACTCTTATACCAGCCGTCGGGGCGCCCGAATCACCAACGATCGGCGCGGTAGCGGGCATGGGTTCCATTTCCGGCACAGTGACTCTCGATGGTCCAGATGATACAGAGCACTATATCTTCATATATGTAACCATACATGGCGGCCATGTGCCGTTTGATTTTGTAGCCTTAGACGCTCCAGGACCATACACGATATCTGGCCTGTCTCCAAACTCTTACGTGGTGAACGCCGAGCTTGACGTCAACGATTCTGGTCCTGGCCCTCCAAGAGATGGTGATTGGCTGGGAGACGCTAACAACGCGCTACCGATACAAGTAACAGCCGATGCGGAATTGACCGGCTTTGATATTGTCATCAATATGCCTGTAGGCGAGTAACTACGCTGCCAAGAGATGGGAACAACTTGTAAGAAGTGTGCAGGTGACAGTCACTTTCTGAAGCAAAGTGACTGTCACCTTGCTCCCACCAGAATTGATCAATGAACCACAAACTCCTGGTTAGTCGCCTGGGACAAGTATATCTACTCTACCTGGGCTTGCTACCTATCCTGGCGACCTTTGCGATTATCCTCACCTACGGAGTGCGCCTGCCAATGCTGGTATTTCTGGGGGGTGTAGGAGCAGTGGGGGTCTACCTGGCAGCAACATACAGTTATACTCGTCTTCCAGTGAAAGTGCTGCCCCTGCTGGTGATACTGCTCGATGGGCCGCTCTTCGTGACGCTGTCCTTGAGAAATGGGCTGAACCCCCTGGCATTCGCAATCGAGGGTTTCCTGATCGACGGCACGGCAATCTGGTTATCGATCCTAGTTTTGTCCTTCATCTCCCCCTTGCCAAGTCGCGGACAACGTATCGCCTCGATATTCTTCATGTTGATCGCCATTGGGATCACCCTATCCCTGTTCTGGCCATACCTGCAAGATCATGTTATTGTGAATTGGAGTCACCTGATATGGCTGCTGGTGGGGTGCACTGAAGCCACCCTCGCTTCCTTTGTGCTGGTTTCACGAGATGAAGTCATCCGCAGCAGTGATGGTAGCATTCTGTATATCGGGTTATTGGTTATGTTTTGGGTGGTGGCAATGTCCTTGGGGAATGTCCTGCACGAAATGAAATGATCCCGATATCTGCTAAGGCCGATAGACAATGGCCATATTCCCCAAAACCCCCCAAGAATCAAGGAAATATTCTAACGAGCGTGTGTATACTCGCTTGCCATCCAGGATGGTGACGGTCTTTTCGGTGTAGCCGATCACCATCACGGTATGCTGGTAACGAGCCACGGTAGTGCGATGTCCATCTGAAGAGATATATGGCACGGGCGTACCGCGCACAACGTGCCCCACAACCCAAACAATGACCGGGTGGCCCACATTGATCTCCCCTTGAAGAGCCTGCCAGCTCAAAGGAGAGACTGCCCTGGCAGGCAACCCAAAGGACCTCAACAACAATGCTACCGGCCCGGCATGCACGCCATATGGAGCCGGGGGAATCTGACCCCAAGAACCCTCTACATTACCTACAAAACCCTTCTCTGGGTTGTCAGAAAGGGGCAAACGATTTTGAAATTCCAATTCATCGATCTGCACGCCGAAAAAAGCTGCCCAATCCGTAGCTGCGCTGGCTTCACAACTCAGCGGCAGCGACTGTGAGTAACCCACGATGCCTTCGATCAATGCGCTTCCCCCAGCAGTTGGGGAAACATAGCGGGTTGGTACGGGTGCTGGTGTCCTCGACGCCGTTGGAGAAAGCGATGGGCGTATGGCTCGAGCTGTGGCAGTTGCTGTGGCTGGTGGAGGAATTGCCGTCTCTGTAGGTACTGGCGTTTTCGTTGGCACTAACGTCAGCGTTGGACTGGGAGTCGATGTAGAGGTCACTTCAACGACGACAGCCATTGCATTAGTACGATCGTCCTCTGAGAGGTTCCTGAAGATCATCAGGACTAAGCCCGAGAGCAGGATCAAGCAAAATACCAGTATCACTTCCAAGATCAGCAGACGACGGTCCACCCTCTTTGGTTGGGCATCTCTGGATGTGGCGGTGCGCCATTGAGTAATCCTAGTCATCCCAAATCACCGCCATGTTACCCAAAGCTCCCCACGAATCCAGGAAATCCTGCACCGAGCGCTGATAGACCCAGTCGCCATCCAACACAGTGACCTGCTGCGCATCATAGCCGATCAAGATGACAGTATGCTGAAAACGTACAACCGTAGTCTGCTGCCCATCAGAGGATGTATAAGGGACAGGAGTGCCGCGCGCCACCCTGCCCACCACCCAGACGATGGCTGGCTCACCTGCGGCGACTTCAGCCTGCAGCGCCGCCCAATTGAAATCATAAACCGCATCCGCTTCCAAGCCATAAGAACGTAGCAGGCTGGCAACAGGTTGGGCGTGGACGCCATAATCCCGAGGTGGGATTTGCCCCCAGGCGCCATGCACATTCCCTACAAACCCCAGATTAGGATTATCCGATGAGGGCAAGCTGTTGAAGAAAGCCAACTCATCGATCTGGACACCAAAATACGCCGCCCAATCTACTGCAGAGCGAGATTCGCAATCCAACGAATAAGCTGGCCAACGTCCAGAGATGCCCTGGATAGATGCCGCTGAGGGTAATGTAGGTGTCAGGGTGGGCGGTGAGGTCGCCGTTGCCGTGGGCGTAAGTGTTGGGGTATACGTATTTGTTGGGGTTGGGGTAAATGTGGTCGTTGGCGTAGCTGTGATTGTCGGCGTGTATGTAGCGGGCTGAAAAGGTGTCTCTGTGTGCAATGGTTGTTTGGTCTGCGATGCGCTTATAGCAACAGTACTCGTTGCCTCCGCCATCGCTTCGCCACTATTTATCGAGGGCTTTCCCAAAGCACGTGCCTGCACAGCTTCACGCAATAAAGCTCTGAAGATCACCGCCAAGACCAAAATTACTCCTGTACCCAAGAGAATATAATAAATCCGTCGCATGCCTACGATACCAATAAAGAATGGTGGTCAGAGAATAAGTGATAAAGCGTTCAACCGCAGAGCGGATGGAACGAGATTTCACTTAATTTACTACCACCACCCAATAAAGAACTATTGAATAGAGATCACCTTTCCTGCGGTTGCGCGTTCTAATTCATCGGGTGTCAATCGAAACACTGCATGAGGCGTGCCAGCAGCAGCCCAAATTTCATGATAGTGCCATAGATCTCGGTCGAGCAAGGTTTCGATAGGCTCCAAATGCCCTACAGGTGGGACACCTCCAATCACAAACCCTGTCCGGCTGCGCACGAAATCAGCATCGGCTTTGTCGATCTGCTCTCCCAAAATGCTTGCGATGGCACCTTCGTTAACCCGGTTGACACCGCTGGCGATCACCAAAACTGGGCGATCCGACACCGGGGCACGGAAAATCAATGATTTGGCGATTTGGGCCACCTGGCATCCTATGGCTTGTGCAGCATCGACCGCAGTTCGAGTACTTTTGGGCAGTTCAACGACCTGCAACACCAGGCCAAGTTGGTTCAGGGCATCCTGCACGCGTTGAGCACTAGAACTGAGTTCGGGCATTCTAAACCTCCTCCCTGATTGTAACCGAAAAATGCAAAGAGATTTTCA
>CAZUSV010000018.1:24517-44613 GCA_964622645.1 uncultured Anaerolineales bacterium | reverse complement strand
GACAAAATCCCTGGGGTCTGGCTGGTAGAATTTACTTTTCAGACGCTTTCTAAGATTTTATTAACCTGCCGCAGGTTTTAGCGGATGCTCCTCTCCTGAAACTGAATTCCAGGAACCTCCCCAGGTTTATGTTATCGAGAAAATTACTAAGTAAGCGGAATTATTATCTCCCATAGGTGACAATAAACCGGCGATTCGCTGGCCGCAGGCAGGCCCACCTTTCGTGTGTGTGCCTGCGGCAAAATCGCAGCTACAGTTGCGAAACCTGCTTACGCAGGTTGGAATATAGTCGCCGTAGGGCGACTTTGCAAGTGTCGCTGCGACTTTCAGTCGCCGGTAAAGAGTATAGTTATTGTCAGAATAATTTGTAAAAGTGTAAGATATCTCAACAACGTATGTTTCAAAACTGCCGCAGCCATTTGGGCAGATGAGTCTTCAAGCGCCCCTGGACTCGTTTGCCCCACCCCAACGGGAAGCCATCGATGGTCACCAGCACCCAGCTATCCTCCCCAGGAGAAGCCAAAACATCCCCACGCAGATATTTCTCCACTTCGAGATCATTGAGGGATAAAGACAACAGATCGTGGACATCTTCTGCTCGTAAACCCATAGCCAGGGCATGCGAAGGTTCAAAGCGTTTCTTTTTGATTGTACCCAACCACCAACCCCAATGGATGACCTTCAAGCCGCGTAAATCAGGGCAATGTTCGGGGATTTGATAGAGATGGGAGCCCATCAGGGAGAGGCGGTCGTTGGGGGGATACCAGGATAGGTTTTCTTCGGCGAATTGCTGGAAATAGGTTTGGGATTCGGGGGGTAGGGAGTAGGGGAGTAGGGGAGTAGAGGGGGGCGATTTTTGGTTGTCTGGATTTTTATTGTGAAGTATGGCTACAAAATGGCCCTCGCCGGGGGCGCGGTGCGGCCACAGGTGGATGGTGCGCTCCAAAGCATATGGTTTCGATTCATCAGCACTCAACCATTCGGCACGACCAGGAGAGAAACCGGCAAATCGCGGTGGATCGAGCAGGTCAAATCCAGGGTGGGAATCCAAAAAGCGGGCGATGGTAGCTTCATTTTCTTGGGGTGCGAAGGTACAGGTGGCATAGGCCAGCACACCGCCCGGACGCACTAATGAAGCTGCATCAGCTAGGATTGCTGTTTGGCGAATAGCGCAGCTCTCCACCAATTTAGGCATCCACTCGACGCGCGCAGCGGGGTCCTTGCGGAACATACCTTCACCCGAGCAAGGTGCATCCACGACAACGCGATCGAAGAAAGAACCGAAATGATCGACCAAACGCGAAGGGGTTTCATTCAACACGGCCACGTTGCGCGCCCCCCAACGTTCGATGTTCTTAGCCAAAACCTGTGCACGACGGGGATGAAGGTCGTTGGCAACCAGCAATCCCTGCCCACCCATAAGCGAGGCGATATGGGTTGCTTTACCACCAGGGGCGGCGGCTATATCCAGAACGCGCTCCCCAGGTTGCGGCGCCAAAAGCTCCCCCACAGCCATGGCGGAGGGATCCTGCAAATAATACAGTCCCGCGGTGTGGTAGGGATGTTTGCCCGGACGAGAATCGGGGGGGACGATATATCCCGCTGGAGCCCAGAAAATAGAATTCAATTGAAAAGGAGAAATTTTCTTGAAATCTCCTGGAGATAGCTTGAGCGTATTGACACGCAAACCGACATCTGGGGGCAGATCGTAGCTGGCCAGGAAGGCATTGTATTCATCCCCCAGTTGCTGCTGCATGCGCTTTAGAAAGAGAGGTGGGATTTTGGGCATGGGGGGTTGGAAGTTAGGAGTTAGGAGTTAGGGGTTAGGGTTTAGAGGGTAGAAGTTGGAGGTTGGATAATAGAGATTGGATATTGGATATTCCAACTTCCAATATCGAATATCAAATCTCTAATTCTCAATCTCAAATGTCGTCTGCGCTTCATCGACGATCATGCGCTGTGGAGGGGGGATTGGTTCGTCTTCCGCTTGATCTTCGTCGATGTCCTGGAGGTAGAAAATCACCACTGCGGCTGTGAAGGTGCCCTCGGGTTCAGATCCCCGCAAGTGCAGATTGATCTCCATCTTGGGATCGATGGTTTCGATGATATTGGCCGATGCAACTGATTGCCCTACTTGATCTGTGATGACGATTTCACCGCTAGGTCGCTTCTGAAAGGGAGTCACTTCAAGATAAATCTTTACTCGCCGGCCATCAGGCCAGGGATCAGCTTTGAACTCGCGAATTTGAACTTCTTCGGGAGGTAAGGGAACATCATCGGGGTCTGCAAAAAAAATATCCATTGACATGTTTTTCCTCATTCGTTAGATCTTTAGGGTTATTCTGCTTCGCACTGCTCGGAGTGCTCCAAAAAACCCTAAGAAGCTGTCTGAAAAGCCCTACGAAGACCCTAAAGGTTTCCCAAAATGGCTTTGGGAATAGGCTTTCTGGCCCGTAAAAACAGCCTTTTGTACCCAATTACGTGCAAAAACCTTTAGGGTCTGGCGGCTGGAAATTACTTTTCAGATTGGTACTAACCAAGCGTCCAAAAATAATTTCCCGATTTAGAAGCTAAACTTCTCAGAGAAGTTTAGCTTCTTGATGGAATTTATTTACAAATGAATCCCAAGGTTTCAATATCATTCTCTTTTTATATCTCCCAATGGTACTGAACCAAGAAAGTAATATATGGCTGGCCTTGATGGTAGGTGATACCTATTGCCCAGGTGCGCCAATCGAATTCCTGATCTGCTGGAGCTGAGCGGTACAAGGCGACATAATTGATATTCTGATACTCATAGGGCCAGATAATGAATCCCGCTGAAGGTCCACTGCCATTCTCCAAATCATTGCAGTGCGGTGTGAAAGGCTCGCTGAAGACATCATCCATCCAGGGCAGAACTTCATCACTGAAAGTCCCCTGGATTGGGAATCCACTGCCATCTTGAACACCCCAATCGTATACAGTGGGATTGTCGAAGATACGGTTTATTTCCTGGGCAGCGAAATTCACCTCCGGATTCCACCAATTAACGCGCATTGTCAAACCATGTGTAGGATTGACGAATTGGCTCGCCAAATCCCCATCACGGGTCTGGATTGCGGAAATAAAGTTATCGATGAGGGCAGTCACACGAGGATCACCGCAAAAGGAATCTACGCCTACAATCTCAGTGAGAAAATGAGCATTCACCCAACCCAGTGTCCCTGAGGGAGTCTCGATTTCTACCCACATCGAATTGCCAACCTGCTGCCGGTGTGCTGTCATGGTGATACCGGTGGCATGAGGGTCCAGAGTGTCGATGATGCCATTATCCACCCCGGGGCCAGAGCGCACATTGAGTACATCCCCCTCGGAGACAAGCATAACCCCAAATTCCGGTATCCTCGCCGAGGTTGCCGCCGGCTCCCTGGTTGGGGACGGGGGTGGGGCTGTCGATTGTGCAGGTCCCCCTATGGGTGTGGACGTCGGGGGGAGCGAAACCGTATCTGTTGGTGAAAAGGTTTCCACTGCAGGAGCACTAGTCTCAGTCGGAATCCCAGTAACTAGACTGCAGGCCATCACAACAACGAAAGACACTAGCATGGAAAATAATCTTAATTTCATCATTGGCTAACCTCTGGTTCTCATCAAATAAGCGCCGTTCTGAGCCCCATTTGTAGCGATTCCGGCACTCAAAACCTGATTTGAGAGTTTATAAGTCGACGCGCACTTCTACTCATCATACAAATAAGTGGCTTCGGCATAATAGCGCACCTGTTTCCTTGATAGACACTTTTGTATCCACTCGTGTAATTCAGCGTTCTTCTCTTGCAATGTCTTCTGAGAAGCCAATCTTTCAAGCGGGTAATTGAGATGCAAAGCTCGCGGAGAGATGGTGAAGCGAGTGCTACCCGGTGGCATCAAACCTCCATGGCCAACGATGTGCAAAATCTGCTCCAGCCGGAAAGGCTGCAAGATCAGCAATCCACTAAATTTAGGGTACAGATTTTGGAGCACTCCTACGTCAGCCAACTGAGTGCGATCCATACGGGCGCGGTCCTTGTAACTATCAACAACGGCGTTCAGAATTTCGATATGCTGCAAAACCATGAGCCTGGCAGTGCGCAAGTTGTATGCTTCCCCATTAGGGCAACAGAGTACTGCTAGGGAATGGATATCCATCAGCGTTCTAGAAGCACTTTCGCAGTCTGAAGGCTGCAGTACTAGATTGGGGAGATCCATGAACAAATGCAACAACTCATCTGGCGCAATACCCCAAATGACGTGATTCCATGAAGAGATTTCTAGTCCCGGATCTTCTGAATCTACAACTTGAGCAAGGATATGCGGCGCTCCCAGACTTTGAATCGCTGTGGTTCGGTTAGCGCCGTCTAGGACAACATAGCGATCAGAACCATCATCCAGTGAAACGACAATCGGAGGATTTCGTAACTCACCAGTCTCTTTAATATTTTGAGCTAACGGAATGCTGCGCTGGCCATCATGATGTTCATGTAACACCAACTTATCGACAGGCAATATCATTAATCTGGGTAGATTACGAAAATCTGTCACGCTTGTCCTCAGCAATATATGGCATGAATTTCATATAAATGCAAAGCATTAGCGTACCACGATTTTGGGGATGCGTCAAAATTCGATAATAAGGTCTTTGGGAGTGTCCGTCCCCCGCCCCCAAAATTCTGCAAAATAAAACTCCCGCAAGTTCAGCAAGCGGGAGTGTTATATTATCAGAATTGATTGGGAGTCATTGGCTCACCATGTAGGCCAATCCAACTGTACCTGGACCGGCATGAGTGCCCACAACCGGGCTGACCTCGGAGAAAATGGTTTCATCAACATTGCCCAGGCGTTGTACCGCATCTTCTAATAAGGCTTGCGCATCATCTTTCGCGGAGGCGTGCAAGGTCGCCAGTTTTATGGATATGCTGTCTGCGGTGCGCTCTTCAATCAACTCAAGTAAGCGGGCATGGGCTTTATTCTTGGTGCGCACTCGCTCGATGGCCTCCACGCGACCGTCCAAAACCGTCAGAATGGGCTTCAACCGCAATGCTGTTCCCAAGAAACGGGAGGCTCCGCCAATGCGACCGCCGCGATGCAGGAACTCCAACGTGTCGACGGCGAATACGACACCCACGCGTTCCTTGGCGCTTTCTGCAATTGCTTTGCATTCTTCCAAAGGAGCTCCATTTTGTGCCGCCCGGGCAGCTTCCAAGGCGCAGAAACCTAGTGACATGGCGACACTCTCGGAGTTGACAAAATCAATATTGGCGTCAGGGAAAAATTCTATCGCCTGAGTGTAGGAATTGATCGTCCCGGATAATTTGTCTGAAAGCAGGACACATAAGATATCCTTTCCCTCTCCCACCAGACGTTCAAATAGCTCCTTGAAACTGGCCACGGTGGCCTGAGACGTGGTGGGCATCACATCGGCTGTTTTCAAGCGCTCATAGAACTCTGTTGGTTGGATATCGATGCCATCCAGCAGGGTCTCTTCACCCCAGATAAGTACCTGGGGAATGACTGTGATCTGATATTCTTCAACAATTTCGGGGGGAAGATAAGCGGTGCTATCGGTGACAATTGCAACTTTCGACATAATGCCTCTCCTTTGAGATAAATAAAAAATGATGATGTGGAAAATATCTCTCAATGAATTTACAACCCCGCTTTCATTTCAAAGTTACGAGAAATCGTTTTGTCTGTGAAGTCAGGAGAAATGCTCGATCAATAGTTGGCTGACCTCTGCGGCTTTATCGTGCTGAACCCAGTGGGTGGCATCTGCGAAGGTCACCAGACGGCCGTTTTTGCAAAGATCGAGACTGAGAGGGGCCATTTCGTAGCTGAGGTGAGGGTCCTGCTGACCCCAGATGATCAGCGTCGGCACCTGGACTTTGGCGTGAGGCGCGGATTTTGGCATTCGTCTCAGCGTGGCGCGGTACCAGTTAATCATACTGGTGATCGCACCAGGCTGTGTCCAGGCTGCCCGGTAGCGATCAAGCTGGTCATCATTGAAATACTCTGGCATGGCCGAGACCAGGAATCGCCAGTTATTCAGGCGGACAATTTTTTCAGGCAAACCAGGAATTTGAAAGAAAAGAGCATACCAGCTCTTGATCATCTGCGAAATATGGCTGCGCAGAAACTCTCTCATCACCAACGGATGGGGAACATTGGCGATAGCCAGGCGATTGAGACGCTCTGGGTAGCGCATCGCCAGAGACCAACTGACCATAGCACCGAAATCGTGCCCGGCCAGATGGAATCGATCATATTCCAAAGCATCCGCCAGATGGAGGACATCATCCACGAGAAGCCCCATTTGATAATTTGACACCCCCTGGGGTTTGTCGCTCAAATTGTAGCCCCTTTGATCGGGCACGATCACCCGGAAGCCAGCCTCTGCCAAGGGAGTCATTTGTCGTTCCCAACCGAACCAGGCCTCCGGGAATCCGTGTAACAGGATCACAGGTTGGCCGTCTTCAGGACCGGTTAGAGCGGTATGCAGGCGAAGGCCGTTTATGTCTATATATTCGAAACTGATGCTCATTAAATTATCAACTTTGGTCAAGGGCAGCCAGCCAGGCGCGAATGGCCGCAAAGACGGGCAGCAGCATCAAGAACACCAGGATCAGCAAAAAGGGAAGCATCTCTAAACCAGCAAAACCTAAGAGAGCAATCAACAACGCCGAGAACAGCATCACCCACCCCCCCACGCGCAGGGTTTGCTTCTGGATCGGGTCAAGCTGGATGGTATAGATCAAAAGAGTGATAACGACAAGGGACAAAGCAATCGCCCCCACCAGCAGCCAACGCACTTCGGGAGGCAGATGCTCCCCGGCGTGTTCGACCACATTCAACACCGCCGCCCCCACGGCAGCAATCCCCATGGTCAGGGGCAGGTGCAGGTAGAACCAGGCCGAGAATATGAGTGGATTGGGGAGCGGCAGGCGATGCGAGATGGCATCGAAATAGACCCACCACAAGGCGATGGCGACCAAGGTGCCCAGCGCGGCTGTCACGCCAACCAGCCAGGTGAAATGATGGTGCTCGGAAATGCCAGACACAACGCCGACAACGACTTCTCCAAGAACGATGATGTTAAAGAGACCGAAACGTTCCACCAGCGAAGGGCTAACGGTCGTGACGATGTCGATTTCAGCCTGGGCAACCGGATTGCGCTTTCCCAGGCTGAACATATACAATGGCAGCAGTAAAGAGATTAGGATGGCAAATGCCCACAGGTAAAAACGCCATGGAGCTGCCACAAAAGTTGAGCCGGCAAATAGCAAGGTGGTGAACAGGAAGGAAGCTGAGTAGGGATTTGACAGAGGGCGATGGTTGGGGTCGTAGACGCCGGTGCGCCACCAAAGGAAAGTCAGGATCAACTGGAAGGCGGCATACGACCAGGCAAAGCCCACGGAGGTCTCCCCCAGGGCATCATGGGCAAAGATTGCCATAGCCACCACGCTGAGCATCTGCAAAAAGGTAAAAACTCGCGTGCGAACATCGTTGTTGCCGTGCAGGTCGTGATAGGATGTGCCGTTGAACCAGGCCCACCAGACGATCACAAAAAGAAAGGCATAATTGCCCAATCCTTTCCAGCCAATATGGGCTGAGAGGGCGTGGGATAACTCAGCGATAATGACCACATAGACCAGATCATAGAACAGTTCTAGAAAAGTAACCTGGCGGTGTTCGATTCTTTGGCGGGCCTTTCTGGGGGGCTGCCAATAATCACGAAATCTACGGATAAAGATGGTCATATTACTTGGTCTCGTATTCCCGGTCAGCTTTCTGGAAGAATGTTGATAACCCGATGGAAGCAAGCACAAATCCCAGCAAAAACGCCATGAAACCGGGATTAAAGCCAAGCACAAGTCCTCCTACAATATTCAGGAGGACAACAGCAAGTAGAAAGTTTGCCAATCCCCAAAGTGCATTCACGGGGGCTGGGCTCAATCCTCTTCCGGGTGGTTTGGCAAAAGGCGTGGGGAACTTCTTCCCAGAGACGCCGTGGACAAAATGGGGAATGCCGTTGGCGAAAAGCAAACCCACAAAGAATAAGATAAGGGCGTTCATGAATACCTCCTCAGAGATCTGGTGATTGAATCATATCATGGAAGCCAGTATCACCAAGATAATCCCAGGCGAAAGTGATACCTGTGTGCTGCTCGGAGATCTGCCAGAGCGGCCTAGTCAGAGGGTATACGCACCCAAAGCGGCTGTGTCCCCTGCGGATACCCTTTTTTGGGGGGCTCACCGTTTGGCTGAGTTGTTACTTTTGTACTATTGCATGCTCTCGAGGCCGACCAATTCCAGGCTGCGGTGGTAGAGTTTCTCGGCGAGTTCTGTATCGTGTGCGAGCGGATTTGGGGATAGCATCGGCCATCCCCCGGGGCGGTTTTCTGGATTGGGGTAGAGGATGCTGTTCTGGCTGTAGAACTCGCCGCTGTGGTTTGGCGCATCATCATCGAGGAGACAGTGAAGGGTCGTTTGTGCACCTTCAAACCAGGACATCGTGCCAAGGACTCTAGCGAAGGGGCGCAGCAGGACATTTTGCATGAACTTAACCAGCGCACCTTGTGCCAGATTGGAGCGAATCCAGCCTGGATGCACCGAAAAAGCCGAAACACCAGTGCCATCCAAGCGCTGAGAAAGATTCAAGGCATGGAGCACATTCGCCAGCTTGGAGTTTGCGTAAGCCTGGCCGGCGTGATATTCGCGTTTGTCAAAGTGCAGGTCATCAAAATCGATCTCGCCGTAAATCCCGCCCATACCAGCATGAGCAACGCTTGAGACGTTCACGATGCGTGCCGGTGCGCTTGTTTTCAGGGTATCCAGCAAGAGTTCTGTGAGCAGAAAGTGCCCCAGGTGATTGATCCCGAATTGGGTCTCAAATCCATCTTCTGTTTTTCCTTTCGGGGGCATCATGACACCGGCATTGTTGACCAGGCCGTCAAGGCCATCATACTTGGCGAGAAAGGCCTCGGCAAAGCGCCGCACGGAGGCCAGACTGGCGAGATCCAATACCATGATCTCTACGGAACCGCGCATATTTCCCAGGTCGGCGAAGGCTTCTTTGCCTGCATCCACGCGGCGGCAAGCGCCGACAACATGGGCACCTTGTTCAGCCAACTGCTTCGTGGTGGCGAAACCGGACCCAGAATTGGCACCCGTTACGATATAGACACGACTGCTGAGGTCTTTTTCGAATAACTTTGGGTTGCACATTAATGTTTTTGGCATAATAAACTCCTTGTAATACTTTCTGATTTGCTGAATGAATTCGAATGATAGTTTTATATTATTCGGAATAAACCAAAATATAAATACATAGAACTACAAAAACATTGCACAATTCTTCGGAGTAGCGATATTTTTATTGATTTAATTGCTGAAATACATATAATATTCATCACGCGAGTGCAGCAAGCAGTTCCCAACCCCAAAACTTATTTTCGGTGGTAATTGGAACAAAAATATGCCCTACCAACAGAATCAATTCGAGAAATTATTCAAACTCGTAAATACACAGTCCCAGAAAGAAGGTATAAACTTTAGCGCCATTGATAACGTCGGCACCTTCAAAGCTTCCACGACTCAGGGCCGACAACCCATGGTCGATCCTCCAGCTATTTGGATTGTCAGCCAGGGCAAAAAAACCTGTTATGTGGGGAAGCGTAAATTTGATTACTACGCCGGAAATGCGGTGGTGATGTTTTATCCCATGGCTGTTGAATACGAAATTACAGAAGCCAGCCCTGATAAACCCTTTTTGGTCGCAGGTGTGATCATGGATTTGGGCCGCCTGGCGGATGTGCAGCTAAGGATTGACCGCATCGAAGGCGGCGCGCCCAGACCTGCGGTCAGCGATCCTTCAGGCATCTTTTCTCTCCCGTTGAACGATAATCTGCTAAAGCCATTTATCCGTTTGTTCGAGACTTTGTCCGATCCCCGAGAAGCCACCTTTTTGGGTGATTCCATTATTGATGAGATTTATTTCCGCCTCTTGAGTGATGAGCGCGGCGGCGAGCTGCGGCATCTCTTGCAGCAACGCGGTGAAATCCAGCGCATCTCCAAAGCGGTGCAGTATATCCACCAGAACCTGGATCAACCCGTCTCTGTGGAAGGCCTGGCGGAGATGGTCCACATGGGCCAGACATCCTTCTACGAGAACTTCAAGAAGGTGATGCATATTTCCCCGCTGCAGTACGCCAAGTCGGTGAAACTTGACCGGGCTCAAGCGCTTATTCGAGAAGGTAAAAAAGCCAACGAAGCTGGCTATTTGGTAGGCTACAACAGCCCAGCACAGTTCAGTAGGGAATACAAGCGCCATTTTGGGTTTGTCCCCTCGGCGACTTAAGTACTTATCGGAAAGTATCTTTTCAAACCAGGAACGCGTTTCCTGGCAGGAACCGCGTTCCTAGCCAAACTTATTTTAAGACACATTCCTTGGAGTGAGATGTGACACTAAAGAAATTCGTAGATTCTAGTATTGAAATGGAAGAAATCCTTCAAGAAGAAGTTCTCGGTTATTTGGGATTGTCGAAGGATGGAACCCCTTATGTCATCCCCCTGAACTATGCCTACATGGATGGCAAGATCATTTTCCATTGTGCCCTAACAGGGAAAAAATTAGATTATATTCGGGCCAACCCGCATGTTTGTTTTACAGTTGGACGCCAATCTGGCGCCATAAAGCGGCATGCTGAAGGTGACCCTTGCCACCCTGACAATGACAGTGTGATCTGCTACGGTACCGCCCGGATCATAGAAGATGTCAACGAACGGCAAGACGTTTTGAACGCGTTCAACCGCTGCTTTGATGAGAATGCTGATGAAATTTCATTAGATTCTGCAGCCAAATGTGGTGCGGTCGAGATCAAAATCCAAGAGATGACCGGTAGGCGAGAACGGGATCGGAAATGTACATTTTGGAAGCATTCCCTCTAAGCGACTCATTAATCAGAATCATAGAGGCCCACATATAGAAATTGCATGTGGGCCTGCTCCTTTGCTGTGAAAAGATTACAGATAGTGCACGCCCGTTAGTTCTTCGGATACTTCCCACAGTTTTTGGGCATCAGCCAGATCGTGGGAAGCGCCATTCGACTGCACCACCACAGGATAGCCTCTAAATTCCCCATTGCCCCCTGGACCATAATACTGGCCACCGCTGGCCGTGGGATCCACTGCGGCGCGGATACTCGGTAAGGCACCCATGGCCGCACTTTGGATCAATAAGCCCAAGATGGGGCGCAGAATCCTGACCCAGGGGATGTGATCTCCAAGGCTGGTATTCGAGCCTCCAGGATGCGCCGCTGTCGCAATGGTATTTGCGCCCACGGCATCCAGCCGCCGCTGAAGTTCATTGGTAAACAGCAAATTGGCCAATTTGGAACGTCCGTAGGCATCCATGGGCGAATACCCTTTGCCATCTTCGAACTGCAAATTCTCAAAATCCATGATCCCCGATCGATGGCCGTTGCTGCTGATATTTACGATGCGTGAATCAGGCGTATCGTTCAGCAGGTCGATCAACAACCCTGTCAGCGCAAAATGCCCCAGGTGGTTGGTGCCGAATTGGCGTTCAAAACCATCTTCTGTTTTGTCATAGGGCACCATCATGATCCCGGCGTTATTCAAGAGCACATCCAATCTATCGTACCTGGCTTTGAAGGCCTCCGCAAACCGGTAGATGGATTTCAGGCTGGCGAGATCGAGCTGTATGATCTCAGCTTGGGCATCGGGGATCTCAGACCAGATTTTATCCATGGCGACCTGTCCTTTATCCATGCTGCGGCAGGCTAAAATGGTCTGGGCGCCCTTGCGGGCAAATTCCTTGGCGGCTTCATAGCCGATGCCGCTATTGGCGCCGGTGACGATAATAACCTTCCCAGTCAGGTCAGGGATATTCTCAGTTGTCCAGTTGTTATTTAGCATAATATTATCTCTTACTTGTATCGTTCTGATAGCTTATCAATCTGCGCAAGTTCGGCATCAGATAATGTAAAGGTCATCGCACCGACATTCTGTTGCGCATGACGCACTTTCGAGGCTCCAGGAATGACGACCACCCTATCCCCATGAAAGTTGATCAACCAATTCAGGGCAACCTGAGAGGTGGTGACACCGTGGGTTTGGGCGATGCCTTCCAGGGCATAAACTAATTCACGGGATGATTCGATTCTGCGGCGCAGTTGTGACCGCCGTAGAAATGGACGGCTATCGAGCAGTTCTGGATTCTTATGGAACTTGCCGGTCAGCAAGCCCATTTCAAGGGGGGAGTAAGCAATAATCGTGACGCCCAGTTCCACCGCCGTATCAAGAACCCCGTTCGACTCGATGCTACGGTCCAGCAGGCTGTACTTGACCTGATTGGAAGTCAGCCTCAACCCTCGGGTGAGCAGCACTTCGTGCGCCTGCCGCATCTGCCGGGAATTATAGTTACTGATCCCGATCGAACGGATTTCCCCAGCCGCCACCAGGTCAGCCATGGCGTTCATCTCTGACCTTCTTGAAGCAAATGACCAAGGGTTGTGAATCTGATGCAGGTCGATGGTATAGCCATTCAGGCATGCCTGACGTTCAGCGATCGTTCTGGTAATCGAGCGCGCTGTCCTTCCGAAGGGATTCCACTTTGTTGCCACGATGACCTCTTCATCACTTTTTCCAGCTAGCTTCAGCGCCCGCGCCAGTCCTCGTTCGGAGCGCCCTAACCCATAGAGTTCGGCCGTATCAAACCAGTTGATGCCGCCATCCAGGGCCGCTTGCACAATGCCGTTGGTTTCCTCAGCGGAAATTGGATCCCATGACCCCGTGGCACCGCCTCGGCCTTCAGAGAACTGCCAGCAGCCTAACCCGATAGGCGAGATGTAAATATCAGTTTGACCTAATTGTCGCAGTTTGATGTTATTGTTTGTAGACATAAGATCATCCTTTTTTATTTTGAAGCAACAACAGGCCATGCGTATTGAATACCAGTAAGCTGTTCCGATAGGTCCCAGAGCAGTTTTGCCAGAGCGCCATCTTTCGCTGCTTGACTGGTTTCGACTATGACGGGATAGCCGCGCATTTCCATGAATCCATCGGGACCAAAGTAATCATTTCTTTCGACCGCGGGGTGGATGGCTGCCATTAGCGTGGGCAGTGCTCCCATAGCGGGCTGCTGGCCGAGGACTCGACTGACACCCTGTAAAAACCCTTTCTGCAACCCGGTCACCGTCCAGCCCGGATGGCTGGATGCAGCGATCACATCAGAACCGATGGCCTCGAGCTGATTGTTCAACTCCAGGGTGAAGAGAAGATTGGCCAGTTTGCTTTGGGCATAAGCCGCCGAGGCTCGATACCCCTTCTCTGCATTCAGGTTGTCGAAATCGATGGTGCCGCTGCCCATACGATGAGCGCTGCTACTGACGTTGATGACGCGGGCCTTAGGCGTGTTCAAGAGTCTCTCCAAAAGCAGCCCGGTGAGGGCGAAATGCCCCAGGTGATTGGCGCCGAACTGCAGTTCGAAACCCTCCCTGGTCTTGGTATATGGAGGGACCATCACCCCTGCGTTGTTGATCAGCAAATCCAGCGAACGGTAATTCGAGTTGAAGGTCTCGGCAAATTTGCGCACCGAGGCCAGGTCTGCCAGGTCAAGCCAGATGATCTTTACTTTGGCTTCACGGCTCTCCATGCGGATTTCTCTAGCTGCGACCTCAGCTTTTTCTCTATTACGGCAGGCCAAGACCACCTCGGCATGTTTTTTGGCCAGGGCTCTGGCGGTTTCGAATCCAATCCCACTGTTGGCGCCGGTGACGACGGCAACTTTGCCTGTTAAGTCTGGGATATTTAGTGTTGTCCAGTTTTCACTCATTTTTTTCTCCTAATTTGATAACGAATTTATTTATTCAGGTTGTAAAGGTAAAGCTTGGCTTTATCATCTTGTTTGACCAGGTTCAGTTTTGGAAACGTGAAGTAGTTCGATACCACCCGCGTATGGACTTGCAGCTCTTGCTTGAATTTCCCTTGCAACTTCAGGTTGGTGTCGCGCAGCAGATAACAGGTCACCACATCGGCAGTGCTCAAATCCTGGCTGAAGAAATCTCCATGAATGATCTGAACGCGGTTGCGCAGACCAAAAACCGTGATCAGAATTTGACACCAGTAATAACGTAGGGGATCAAGCTCGATCCCCACAGCCCTGGCGCCGTACCGTCGGGCTGCGGTGATGATCATGCGGCCATCACCGCAACCCAGATCATAAAGCAAGTCATCTGGCCCAACCTTGGCCATCTTCAGCATCTTGTGAACCATTTTCATCGGCGTAGGCGCCCAAGGAGCTCCATGAGAATTGGTCCACGTAACAGAATATACAAAGAGCCCTAAGAGGACGAGCATAAGAATTAGGTACCACATGGTTTCACGCTTCCAATATTTATTTCAGAATCATTTGTGAACGATCGAACGTTCAATCTATATCTGGCAAAAAAATATTACTGGTATTTGATCATATCCCAACTGGCATCAGCTGCAGCGTCAATGATTTCATCGCTAAGTTGGAGAGCACCACGGATATGCTGCTTGGCCAGGGCAACCGCCGTCGCCATGCCCAGCTCCATGACGATCTCCAAGGGTAAATCCTTCAAGACACCCTGCTCGATTCCTTTTTGGAAAAGCATCAATATGGATTGGAGTTCCTTCGAATAATCGAAAGATTTATCAATTTCTTTGTATGGAGAGTGCTCGAATTGCTCCAGGAATTTCACTTCTCTAGGGTGATCGATATAGTAATGGATAATCCCTTTCCACAGGGCTAAGAAGCGTTCCTTGTACGAGGCGTTATCATCATAGCTGGCCAACAGGGCATGCATGGCCTGGAGTTTGATCTCACGGTAAAGTTCGAGGATCAACTCGTCCTTATTGGCAAAGTAATGGTAAACAATGCCCGTGCTGACTCCCGATTCCTTGACGATCACCGACATGGGGGTGTTGTGGAAACCGCGCTCAGAGAGCAATTTCAATGTACTCTGCAAAATCGCGGCTCGTTTATCAGCGATGTCGGTTTGGATTTCAGCACTCATCATGATACAGATTGCATTACTAAACTAGTTATCGAATGAACGTTCGGTCGATATTTTACTTGTTTTATTATGATTGTCAAGGGCATTTGCAAAAAAAACTCAGGGCAACTAGTGGGGATATCACTTAGTTGCCCTGAGATCATGTCAGGTATCAAATCGCCCAGCCCTGTTATTCGTCGATGGCAGACGCGATATAGTCTGCTAACTTGTTGAAGGCCTGATTCCAGCCGCTTGCGCCAGGTGAGTCAGCGGGTACACCAGCGTGAGTCATGACCATCTTTGTATGCCCTCCGAGGTCTTCCAGTAACACGGTGACTTCAGTCGTCGTAGGATACCCCTCTGGCATCCCCATGGCAGAGGGCGGAAGTACATTCCCATTTTCATCCGCCATGCTCTCGGTGTAGACCAGGCGCTGGTTGGCGGCAATTTCCAGGTGTTCGCCCGTCGTCCACATTTTCATACTGCCATCCGGCGAGGCCATGCAGATCAGACGTTTGCCCCCTACCCGCAATTCCATGTCAGCAACGAGCACGCTAAAGCCTTTGGGGCCGTACCACTTCTTGAAATGTTCAGGGTCTGTCCACATTTGCCAGACGAGGTCTACGGCTGCATCGAAAGTCCGTTCAATGACAACTGCTTCTTTAGAGATTGTTCTTTCACTCATTGTGTTTCTCCTTACCTATAAATTGATGGATATATTCGTCCATTTGATCAAAGCGTGCCTCCCAGATATGGCGGTACTGCTCTGTCCAGTTAGAAACTTCTATTAAGGGCGTTACATCGATGGTGCAGGGGCGGTACTGCGCTTTTTGCCCCTGGACAATGAGCCCTGCACGTTCCAATACTCTGATGTGCTTGGAGATGGCTGGCAAACTCATATCAAACGGCTCTGCGAGTTCGTTAACAGTTGCTTCTCCTTGTGATAAACGCGCCAGGATCGCTCGTCGGGTCGAGTTTGCCAATGCGGCAAAGGTTTGGCTTAGTCTGTCATCGTCACTCCTGATCATCAAGATTTCCTTATTTAGCTAATTGGTTAATTAACCTATCGGTATAATACGATGATATTCGCCATCTGTCAAGAAAATTAACCTAATTGGGTCTTATTTCTAATGTTACCTTAATGAGGAACTTTCTACCGTACATCTAGAAACTGTCTGAAAAGACCCCAGGGAATTCCAGAAGAATGCTTTTGCCACTAAACAACAGGCTGCAAAACACCTTTTTGAACTGAACGATGGACAAAATCCCTGGGGCCTGGCTGGTAGAATTTATTTTTCAGACGCTTTCTTAGTATGAACCGCGTTCCTTATGCAATTGATGACGAAAAATTAGCATATCTTAAAGCTAAATATGGGCAAAACAGGCAATTTTCAGAAGGAACGCGGTTCGTCGGCTGGGAATTTCGTTCGATGTACGGTAGAGAAATGGGGAAACGACAAAAATCCTCTATGGTCCTTTCTCGACATAGATGAGCGCTTCTTCAATCCCCATCGACTGCCCCTTTGTCCAGAATTCTTCGAACCTGTCCCCGAGCGCGGACTGCATGCGCTGGACAGCACGTTCAATTTCCACCCGGTCTGCCGGCCACCAGGTCCCGCCAAAGGCTTCTAAATGCCTTTCCGCAGCGCTCAGTAAAGGAGCTGCCCATTCCTGCTTACCTTGTTTGGCAGCCAGTCCGGCTAGGCCAGCCAGGCATTCTGCAATGCCGCGGTTATTCCCTAGTTCTCTGAAATCGTTCAAGCTCTCCAGAAACCGCTCCCGCGCTTCCAGATAATTGCCTTTGTGCTGGGCGATATAACCGAAGGTGTGTACCAGGCGAGCCTGGTCTCCTTTTGCATCTGCCAGCGCATACAATTCTTCGGTTCGCATGTAGAATTCTTCAGCATCTACATAGTTGCCCTGGGCACGGGCAACCTCTCCGTAATTATTCAATCCAAATGCCATGCTCCACAGGTCACCAGATTGCTTTAAGAATGGCATGGCCATGTCTAACCATTGAATGGCTTGCTCGGGATCGCCTAAACCAAGGGATACGTTGGCGAGATGAACCAGGGAAGTTCCTTTCATCCAGGGTAGATCCTGCTGGTCAAAAAGTTCGGTCGCATCCACAAGGTGGGGATAAGCGTCTTTGTCCTTACCCTGATTGATCAAAGTTATCCCGTAGGCCAGTTTCGCCAGAGACAGACCAGAGTCAAAGCTGATGCGCTGACTCATCTCAACCCCTTCCCAGGCTCGCTCAGCTGCAACGAGAAGATCGCCCGACCACATAGCCAATAACCCTCGCCCGACCAGTGCCATGGCGCGCGGCGGAGAGTCGCCCATTCCTTCTGTAACTGCAAGAGTGCGTTCAGTCCACTCACTTCCCTCTTGCAAGTAACCATATCGGAACCAGAACCATGTTAGTTGAGGCATCATGGCGATCACCAACTGGATACCCTCTTCAGGATGAGCTAATGCCCATGAGAGGGCCTGGCGGAAATTGTCATGTTCCTCATCATAGCGCTGAAGCCACATCACGGAATCAACACCATAGCCACCCTCTCCCAAGCTACTTGTCATCAGTCCTGAGAAATATTCACAATGTGCCCAATGCAGCTCGTCTATAATGCCAATTTCCCCCGCTTTTTCCAGCGAATATTGACGAATAATCTGCAGCATATCAAATCTGGGTTCATCGCTGACCGACCTCACCAGGCGAAGTAAGCTATTGTTAAGCAACGTCTCTATTCCAGAAAATACATCGATCTCTTCCGACTTACAGATTGCCTCCGCGGCGTCCAAAGTGAAACCTCCAACGAAGATTCCCAACCGCATAAAGAGCACTTGGATATGTGGTTCAAGCAATTTGTAACTCCAGTCAATCGTCCTGCGCAGGGTTTGCTGTCGGTCGGGTAAATCTTTGGCACCTCCAACAAGAAGATTAAGGCTCTGGTCCAGGCGGTTGAGTAGAGCCTGTGGTGCCAGCATTTTGATCCGGGCGGCGGCGATCTCGATCGCTAATGGAAGACCATCCAGACGGCGGCAGATCTCAACAACCGCAGCATGGTTATCTACTGTGATTTCGAAGCGTGGTTGAATAGTCCTGGCTTGCTGTTGAAATAGAGCAACGGACTCATATTCGAGAGACTTTTCGATAGGCTGGTGCGCATCTGGGGGAACGCCCAAAGGAGAAACAGGGTATTCATGTTCCCCTCGAAGTTGCAACGGGACTCGACTGGTCACCAGCACTTTAAGCTTTGTCGCAGCGGCGAGCAGTTGCAAAACCTCTTGGGCTGCCTCGATGATCTGTTCAAAATTGTCGAATATCAGTAGCATCTCTTTGGCTACCAGATAATCTTTCAATATCTCTGATGGCGGCTGGCCGCCACCTTCACGAATACCGATCGTGTGAGCAGTTATTGATGAGAGCAAAGATGGGTCGCTGATCTGTGCCAGATCAATGAAATAAACACCGTCGTGAAAGTGGTCCAACAATGCCCTGCCTGTCTCCAGACTCAAGCGTGTTTTGCCTGTGCCTCCTGGTCCCGTCAGTGAGACCAACCGCACTCCAGAACGAAGAAGTAGTTCGGTCACTTCCTCCAGTTCGGTCGCACGGCCAATGAAGTTGGTCAGCGATGCTGGCAGATTGTGGGAAGTATTTTCGCTAGGGGAAGCTAGAAAACTGTTTGCTCTAGAATCATCTTCAATCTGACCTTCAAAAAACAATTGTCTTGCCTCTATAGGCATGGGAATGTTGAACGAGCTAAAAAACTGCTTCAAGTTAACTGCGGCATAAATTAACCCCGCAAGCCGAATCTGATCGCTTTGACCCGCTTTGTGACAATAACTCAGCCCTGCTGCCGTTCCTGCAAGCCAGTACTGACCCCATAAGTCATCATGCAAGCTAGGATGGTTATCCCCCACCCACTCCTCGAAGGCCATCCGCCCCGCATTTATTGCCGCATTGACGCCTGCCATTTCGATGGTGGTTTGATCGGCTTCCAATATATCATGCTCCCCATACCGGCTGATCAGATCTACAACGCTATGATAAGACCCCCGCTCGATCGAGTGGACCAGATAGGACATTTCCAGGTAGCGTTGATCGTACAGGAGCGGCATTTTTTCCTTATAAAGGGCGAAATCAATCAAATAGTAGCCCGCCAATTCATTGCCCTGGCGTGAAAACTTCGCCAGGACGTTGTTGGTGTTAAGATCGCTGTGCTGCAACCCGACGACCGCATCCCCGGATCGCACGCTGCCCCAAATATCAGCCTCTCGGGCGTAGCGGAGCGGATTTGGGAGAACATTCCCTTGGACGATAAAACCAGGGATGTTAGGCGATAAATTACAGATCTCACTCACAAACGACTCGATCTTTTGGCCTGGGTCAAGTCTGAAACCCAGCCACTTTTTCAATAAGTGTTTTGGGTGATCGATATGTTCAAAGGTCAGCGCAGCATTCCATTCATCCAGCAGGATATGATTGGTAGCCCTGAACAGTGTTCGAATACGGTTTTGGCGCCGATAACTTGAAAGCGTTCGAAAATTATGTAGGGACTGACCTGCAATGGTGTAGAAAATCGCCAGGGCGTTCTCCGTCTCTACTGGTTCATAGGCTAATCCGGGAATGTGGTTGCGGGCAAATTCTGGAGGCGAGTGCTGCTGGACCGATCTATGACGAGAACTTTCATCCGAGGAAGACATGGGTCGCTTGCGATCGAGCTTCAAGATCAGGTGTTCCACCTTGCCAGAGCCAGTGGAAGCCACTCTAGCCAGATAGATAATGGCTCCCGACCATCCACCAACTAATTCCTGGAGGGGGGAAATGGCAATTTCATAGCGCTCTTCCGCAAGATGAATGCATTGTTGGTACTCGGGGGGAAGTGATTGGAAGCTAATTACTGCTTCTGCCATGATGCGAACCTTTCACCAGTAAATGTTATGGCAGTGTAAGAAGATGGGCAGGATTATACCTTATGGAGGCGGGGTGGGGGGGGGGGGGGGGTTTTTTTTTTGGCCCCCCCCCCCCAGAAATAAAAA
>CAZUSV010000018.1:19751-24484 GCA_964622645.1 uncultured Anaerolineales bacterium | reverse complement strand
CGACCCCTTAGTCCGCAACCAAGTGCTCTATCCACTGAGCTACGAGAGCAAATTCGTGGAGGGATTTTACACGATAATCCAAATTCGTGCCATTCGTTGTATTCACCGCCATTCGTGATTGCACCAGGCAATCAGAACGACTAAGGGCTAACCTCTAGAATCATCCCAAACGTATTCACGCCCAGAGTCCAGGTGCTGCCAATCTGATATTGTAAATACTCATCCAAATTATTCGTTTCATGTGTATAGGTCTCATCATCGGCAGCAAAGGTGACGGTATAGGTTTCTGTACCGGGGGATCCTAACCGCTGGTCCGCGCCAAGGCTGGGTTCTGGCCAGAAGGGAGAGAAGTCATTGCCGCTCATTACCGCAGTATCGACAACAGACCACTCTTCAACGGTATAAGAACAGTAATCCTCATAAATTTGATACTCACAATCCTGCACAACTTCGGCAAAACCACCACCAGAATCTACGCTATATGGTGTGCCGCAAACTTCTTCATAGTTGCCCACCGGCTCGCTGGAAGTGTAGCGGTATTCTTGCTGGCAGGAGACATTTTCAGCGTCACTGGGCAATTCATCCAGCCAATCACTATGATCGACGGGACCAAAAGCTTCGATGGGGATAGATCGCTCCCAACGCACATCCTGAACCACACCACTGATATCAGAAGTTCTGCCGGAAAGAATGGCGATTACTACAACACCTATGCATAAGAGTACTGCTACGATGATGAAGATCACAGGGATTTTGCGACGCGGTTGAACTTGAGCATCTGCCTCCAAGTCATACTCTTCTTCATCATGTCCCATTGAACTGCCACATCTTGCACACTCACGCGCAGACTCTGGATTCATGGACCCGCAAGATGGGCAAGCGACTTCAGCCTCAGGACCAGTCTTGAAGTCGCCCACAACTCGACCTGATTCGCGCTGCGTGCCTTCAGAAATATCTGAGCCGCACTGTGAGCAAGTTTCAGCGCTAGCTGGATTACGCGTACCACAATATGCGCAGTGAATATCTGCACCCGCTTTTGCGCGCTCGATGAGCTTCTCGTCCTTGAGCAATTCCTGCCGTGTGAACTGTTTGAACTCTACATCTTCAGGTTGGGGTGCACCGCAACTGCCGCAGGTTTTCTCGCGCCCCAGGTTGATGCCATCACAATTCGGGCATTGCCACTGCAATTCGATATGACCTAGTTCTTTTCTTGCCATATTATTACCTCGCTATCACAATCAAAGTCACGAATCATTTTTCAAGCATATACGCCAAAGCCTCGCTGACAATGGCAATTGTGGACACGATACTCTTCATTAATGACTCAAATGTTTTGGGTCTCCAGAAATTCCCGTGGTAATGTCCATATTTTAGGAGATTATACCATTCAGCATTTTGGATCAACTAGCCCATCATCATGCTATACTTACCACATCATGAAACACGTCGCAAAATCGACTATCATCGTAGGTGTATTCTTCGGTCTCGAAAAGGCTCTGGGCTTTGTTCGCCAGGTGATCATCGCCCGCACATTCGGACTTTCGCCTGAACTCGACGCCTTCAACGCCGCCAACAACCTGCCCGATCTGCTCTTTGCCCTGATATCCGGCGGGGCGCTAGCCATGGCCCTGATCCCAGTGCTCAGCGAACATCTGGAGAAGGACGGCAAGGCTGCGGCCTGGGATCTCTTTTCACGTATCGGCAACCTGCTCTTCCTGGTCACGGCCGGTTTTTCGATCCTGATTGCTGTCTTTTCCGAACAGATCGTCAGCGCTGGTTGGGGTATTGCGCCGGGATTCGATCAAACACAACAAGCACTGGTCGCTGAACTAATGCGCTTGAACCTGATCGCCACGCTGCTCTTCTCCATGAGCGGACTAGCGATCGCCGGATTGCAGGCCAACCAACACTTCTTGCTGCCCGCGCTGGCTCCCAGTATGTATGACGTGGGAACGCTGATAGGAGTGTTGATCCTCGTCCCGGACAAAGGCATCACCTTGGGGGGAGTCACTTTGCCTGCTTTTGGGTTGGGGATTCATGGCCTTTTGTTTGGTACTATCCTGGGAGCGGCTCTCTTTTTCGCGGTCCAGATCCCAGGGTTGATCCATTTCAAATTCAAGTGGACCCCAAAAATCAACCTACTTCATCCCAGCGTACAACAAGTCATCCGCTTGATGCTGCCCCGCATTGGTACGGTCTTCTTCATTCACGTAATCTTTATCGCGCAAGATAATCTCGCCTCGGGGCTGGTTGCCGGGTCTGTTACTGCCTTAGTTTATGGCTGGCTGTTCATGCAAGTCCCCGAATCACTCATCGGCACTGCCATCGGCACTGCCCTACTCCCCACAATCTCTGAACAGGTTATCCGTGGAGAGGATGACGCATTCAAGAGTTCGCTGAATGCCACCATACGGACCATCCTAGCCTTGACTATCCCGAGCACGGTGCTGCTATCTGTTGGAGCCCGTCCCCTGGTGGGCATCTTGGGCTTTGACCCTGCAGGGACCGAACTGGTCGTTTGGACAGTTCGAGCCTACATGGCTGGATTGGTAGGCCACTCCCTCCTCGAAGTAGCCGCGCGCGCATTCTACGCCCAGCAGAAAGCCCTCACACCCCTGCTTACTTCTGGAGCCACAGCCTTAGCATTCATTTTGCTCGCGTTAATCCTCACACCTGCTCTTGGCGCGCCTGGCATCGGTTTGGCGAATACGCTGGCTTTCACCGGAGAAGCGCTACTGCTATTATGGCTGGTGGGACGCAAATTCCCTGCTTTGATGAACATCGGCAAACCCCTCCTGCGCATTAGCCTGGTATCTGCTGTCAGTGGTGTCCTGGTGTATTTATTTCTCAATCTCATCCCCCTGGGGAGCTTATCTATAGTGATGGGCACTGCAGCAGGAATTGGCCTCATTGGCCTGGGCGGATTGTTGGTATTGCCCTTCATTTGGCCTGAAGTCAAAATGCTAGGTAATATATAGAAGGAGAGTAACAACTCAGCTATGGAACGGATTATCCCGAAAAAAGGGTGTGCGCTGGGGGCGCCCCAGCGCACACCCTTTTTTCGGGGGATTCCCCGTTTGGCTGATTTGTTACGAAAGAGATTTATCATGGATCAAACACGCTTCAAAGATTATCTAATTGAATACACCAAGAAGGCTCTTGATAATAGCGACGGAACCCCTTCAGGTGCCGAAGCATATTTCAATTCACAAAAGAAACCAGGTGTTTTCGCGCCTGCAGAAAAAAAAGAAGCTTTTATGAGAGCGAAAAAAATATTCTCTGAAATGCCCGACCGCCCTTTATGGCTGGTTTTGAAAGCTCTGGGGTTAGCGGTTGAAGATTTGGATAATTAATTCGACAATGTCAACTTCTCGAGAACTACCGAAAATAGGGGGGGACGGCTTTCTCGTCTGAAAATTGACATTGTCAAGGTAAAGAAGTTTATCTTCTAAGAAGAGGAGTACAATTTATGTCTATGACATCGCGTGAACGCGTACTCGCGGCTATTAACCATGAAGCGCCAGACCGCGTCCCCATTGTGATCGGGGTCAGCAATGCCACCGGGATCAAAATGAAACCTTATCAGGGGATCAAACAACTGGCAGGCATCGATGCACCAGACAACTATATCTACCAATGGCCAGAATTAGGCACCGCTGAAATTGATGAGGCCACCATGCAGCGTTTGCACAGTGATGTGCGCGGTGTAAGAGATTTAGAACCCGCTATGATATTGGAACGCAACCGCCAACGCCAACCAGGCTCAGACTTCATCGATTCGTGGGGCAGCGGTCAAAGCGAGATCGAACCTGGTGTCTGGTATCCTGGGGTTCATCCTATGCCAGAAGCGACTACCATTGATCAGATCGAAGCCTATCCTGGCTGGCCTGATATGAGCGATCCCACACGTATTGCCCATGTCAAAGAGGAAGCCCGGCGGCTGGCCGAGCAAAACGAGTACGCCATCATCGCTACACCTTGGCTGTTATTCCCGTTCGAGCGCGCCCATGCCATGCAGGGATTAGACGTCTTCTTATTGAATATGGCCATGTATCCCGATTTTGCCGAAGCATTCTTGAAGAAGATCACTGAAGTGTGCAAATCCCTCATGGGGCCCTTCCTCGAAGAGCTCGGTGACAATGTCGATATCATCAAAATCGGTGATGATCTTGGTACACAGGTTAGCTTATTGATCTCCCCGAAGATGTACCGTGATATTCTCAAACCCCTGCATGCAGATTTCATTCAGTTCATCAAAGAGCGTACTAAGGCCAAAGTGTTCTTCCACACCGATGGCGATGTGTTCCCCTTGATCCCTGATTTCATTGAGATCGGCGTGGATATCCTCAATCCGATCCAAACCACCGCCGGCAAGATGTCTGATCTGCCTGCGCTCAAGAAACAGTATGGCGAGAATATCGTCTTCTGTGGAGCTATCGATACACACCGCATTTTGCCCTATGGTACACCCGAAGAGGTCCGCCAGGAAGTGCGCAGGGTTATGCAAATCCTTGGCCCTGGCGGAGGGTATATGGTAGCTTCAGTGCATACGGTTATGAATGATGTACTACCCGAGAATGTACTCGCTATGGTCGATGCCGTAGAAGAATTTGGGCATTACCCGCTCAAGTAGAATAATCAAGAAATGAAGTGCACCCCACTTGCCGTAAGTGGGGGGGGCTTGGTTTGTTTTTATCGGTTCAAACCGCGGCGGGGGACGCGGGGTACAAAAC
>CAZUSV010000018.1:0-19741 GCA_964622645.1 uncultured Anaerolineales bacterium | reverse complement strand
AATAACCCTCTTTTTAATAATAATATATATTTGCTCGGCCCCCACTTTGCCGTTGGGGGGGTGCACTTCATTTCTTATACTCGTTCCAACGCTCTGCGTGGAACGCTGGATACTACAGTATGGTATCCAGTAAATGGAATTCTTTCGGTTTTATTCTTTCTCGTAAGGTTGGCCGTCAGCGGCGGGCATTTGACCGCGTCCTACGACACCAGCCAAAGCGACCATTGTAGCGATGTAGGGGAACATCAACATCACCTCGGAGGGGATGGGCACCTTCAAGATGGCTAGCTTAGCCGAGAGAGCATCGAAGAAGCCGAACAGCAGACCCGCACCAAACGACCCAACGGGATTCCAGTTCCCAAAGATCATCGCCGCCAGACCTATGAAGCCGCGCCCGGCGGTCATCACCTCGTCAAAGCGGCCGACCGAGCCCAGGGTAAAGTAGGCACCCCCAAATCCAGCCATACAGCCACCCAAAATCACCGAGAGATAGCGGGCACGGAAAACGTTGATCCCCAATGTATCAGCTGCTTTAGGATGCTCACCCACGGAGCGAGTTCGCAACCCCCAGCGAGTGTAGTACAGGCCAACCGTCAGCACGATGATAAAGATATACAATGCATACACGAACATATTGTGCTGGAACATGATCGGCCCAATAAAAGGAATATCGGACAAGACTGGGATTTCGATGGTTGGGAAGCGTCCCGGGTCATTCAAATGTTGATATTTCTGCAGGAATTTTGCCGAGAGGAACGACGTGATCCCGGTCGAAAAGATATTGATCACCGTACCAGAGATGATCTGATCGGTTTTATATTTGATAGAGAGCACGGCGTGTATCGCACCCAAGAGGGCACCAGAGAGCACGGCGGCAAAAAGGCCGATCCAAAGATTGGTCACACTGCCTACAAAGGCACCCGTAAAAGCTCCGGTCAGCATCATGCCCTCAATAGCAATATTCACCACGCCTGAACGCTCACACAACACGCCCGAAAGCGCGCCTATTGTAAGTGGCACTGCCTTGACCAGCGCACTCCTGAACAGGCCAGCCAGGTTTAGCGTGCCTCCAGAGGTTGCCCAGGTCAAGAAGCCAAAGAGGAACATTGCCACTACCATGCCCAACATCAAGTTAGTGCGCTTACCAAAACCACGCGCTAGTTGGTAGCCTCCAATTGCTACGCTCAGGACAGCCAAAACATTAAGCATAGGGATGCTTTGAAAAACCCAATTGGGTAGTTCTTGGGTGGCGCCACCAGGAGTCAACCTGAAGGTGGTCTCCACGCCTGGTTCAACACTATTGGCAAACAACACCCAAAGGATAATTCCCAAGCCCAGAAAAACAAAACCCATCACCCGGCGTCGGGTCGGTGATACATATTCCATCTGGTTATTCATAGTAGTCGTAGCCATGGGTTAGTTGCCTCCCCATCCACGCAATGTTACAGCATCAATATCCATATCAGGTTCCTTCAAGCGATAGATCGTGCGGATGATCGCTGGCGCGGCGATAAAGGCCAGGATAGCCGCCTGTAGTACTGAAATAATGTCAATAGGGATACCTGCTGAAACTTGCATTTGGATAGCACCGTTGCGCAGGAAACCAAACAGAATGGATGCTAAAACCACACCCAAGGGGTGACTCTTACCCAGCAAAGCCAGTGCGATGGCGTCAAAACCATATCCTGACGAAAACGCCAGAGCAAGATTGTAGTTTACGCCAAGTACCTCATTCGCTCCAGCAAGACCAGCGAGTCCTCCAGACAAAAACATGGCAATCACGGTACTTTTAACAATGCTCATACCAGCATATTTGGCCGCCCGGGGGTTTGCACCAACAGTCCGAAGCGTAAAACCCCAGGTGGTCTTGAACATAAGCAAATAAACCAGGTATGCAAAGAATAGCGCAATGAAAAAACCGATATGGAAACGGATCGGATTTTCAAAAAAGCGCAAGAGCTTGGCTGAATCCTCGATTGGGGCGCTCACAGGTGTATAGCCATCTGGGTTCTTGAGAGGGCCGCGCAGCAAAAATTCGCTCAAGCGGAAAGCGATGTAGTTCATCATGATCGTATTGATAACCTCATGCCCTCCTGTTGCTGCTTTGAGCCAGCCTGGGATGAAGCCCCATAATCCACCGCCGATGAAGCCAGCTAATAAGGCAAGCGGGATATGGACTATCGCTGGTACTCCCTTGATGAATAAAGCAGCAGCTACCGCCGTTGCCGCGCCAATAAACAATTGTCCTTCAGCGCCGATATTGAACAATCCTACACGGAAACCCAGTGCCAATGCCAGACCGGCAAAAATGTAAGGCGTAGATTGCACCAGGCTTTCGAAAAATGGGTTGACTGCCCTGCGGATCTCTTCCGGGTCCCCTTCCCGAATGGCAGCAATGATTCTGCCAGGATTTCCGACTGAACCATTGAACAGCGCCTGGTAGGTTTTCCAAGCTGCGTTGGCGCCAATCTTGATCCCTTCCCAAGGTGATTCACCAAAGACAGCATAAACCTCCTCAGTCGTCACAGCCACCAATAATCCCCCTAATAACAAGCCGGTGACGATAGCGAGGATTGTGACTGTCAGTGGGCTTTTAGAAACCTCCTCGAGAAAGATCTTGCCAGCATCTTTCTTTTGGGGTTTTTCATTTTCGTTATCGCTCATAGAGTGTTCCTCGTTCTCATTAGCTGCTAGCTTTTTCTGAAACCACACCGGCCATCAATAACCCGACCTGTTCTTTGGTCACCTCTTTGGCATTGACAACATCGATGATCTCGCCCCGATACATCACTGCAATGCGATCGGATAGTTCCATGATTTCATCCAGCTCTGTAGAAACCAATAGAACTGCACATCCGGCATCCCGCTTTTCCACCAAGCGATTGTGAATATATTCAATAGAGCCCACATCCAGTCCGCGGGTGGGTTGCGCAGCTACAAGAAGTTTGATGGGGCGCGAAAACTCACGTCCAACAATGACTTTTTGCTGATTGCCACCGGAAAGAGACCCTACCGGAATCAGTGAGCTGGGAGTGCGGATATCGAAGTTGCCGATTATCTCTGTAGCGTTCTCAATAACCTTTTCTTCCTGAATGATCACCCGCTCTGCAAAGGGTTCTAAATAGTAGGTGTTCAGAACCAAATTATCTGCCACTGTTGCCGTTAGCACCAGGCCATCTTGCTGGCGATCCTCAGGTATGTGCGCCGTTCCCAATTCAGTAATCTGGCGCGGAGAAGCTCCAGAAATCTCCCGGTCTAGCATAGTTGCTGAACCACTGACCGGATGGCTCAGCCCAGTCAAGGCTTTAACCAACTCAGTCTGGCCATTCCCCTGAACACCTGCAACTCCCAGGATTTCTCCAGCGCGCACTTCGAAGGTGACGTTCTTGACGGCTACTTGATCGATCTCATCGAGCACAACCAGATCTTCAACCTTAAGTACTACACCTTCTGGCGTGGCAGGCGCTTTGTCGACATGTAGATCAACATCGCGACCTACCATCATAGCAGCAAGCGTATTCTGATCTGCCTCCTGAGGAGTAGTGCTGCCAACGACCTTACCGCCGCGGATAACTGTAATCCGATCAGCAAACTCAAGCACCTCACGCAGCTTATGCGTGATGAAGATAATCGACTTACCATGCTCCACCAGTGAGCGCATGATGGAGAACAGCTCGTCCACTTCTTGCGGGGTGAGCACTGCGGTAGGCTCATCCAGAATCAAAATATCAGCCTCACGGTAGAGCAGTTTGATAATCTCTACTCGCTGCTGAACCCCTACCGGCAAATCCCGAACATAGGCGTTGGGGTCAACTTCGAGGTGATACTGTTCGGAGATTTCACGAATACGGTTGGCAGCTGATTTCCGATCAAGGAATCCACCAAAACTGGTGGATTCATCACCCAACATGACGTTTTCGGTCACCGTAAAAACGGGTACCAACATGAAGTGCTGATGCACCATCCCTACACCAGCCGAGATAGCGTCACTGGGAGATTCAACATCCAATTTCTTTCCCCGGACATATACCTCCCCCTCATCCGGATCATATAATCCATAAAGGATATTCATCAGCGTGGTTTTTCCAGCTCCATTCTCCCCCAACAGGGCGTGGATTTCACCCTGTTCAAGGGTCAAATCGATGTGGTCGTTAGCCAATACGCCCGGGAATCGCTTCGTTATTCCTTGTAGCTCAAGAATAGGCGCCATAAGAACCTCATTGCTATTTGATTGTCTAATCTTTCCTGGTTACCAGCACTCTATTGTCGATTATGATTCAAAATACTCCCATAACCTTGCGCTATCTAGAGCACTAGCGCATCATTATATCACGGTGAGCACATCAGGGAGCAAATCACAACACAGAAAAAGCCCAGCTCACGTATTGATATTAACACGAACGGGAGGACAACAAGTTGTCCTCCCGAAAGTAGATCATATTAGCGATGTTTCAAGCATGAAGTGATTTCAATCAACACTATCACTAGAAATCTTCAACGGAGACACCGGCAGCGTCAAGCACCTGGCGGAAGGCATCATAGAAGGTGTCGTCGTGAGCCTCCAAAGCACCCCATTGGTAGGCGGTGTCAAGAGCTTCCTGTCCAGCCTCGGTCTCAGCAATGGCCAGTAGCGCATCCACAACCATACCCTTTTGCTCAGCATCGAAGCCAGCCACAAACTGTACACCGTCATTGGGAATATCGGCGGAGATCTCGATGACCTTGATTACATCCATCACATCAGGGTAATCTTCCTCGATGGTGCCGCGGGCATCCACGTATGAGGAGCCAGCATCGCAGTCGCCGTTGTAAACACCAGCAACTGAAGCATCGTGGGAGCCAGCGTCGACGATCTGAGCCAAGTCAGTATCGGGATCGATGCCAGCAGCCTTGAGAGTAATGCTGGGGATCACCCAACCACTGGTGCTCAAGGGGTCAGGGCGGCAGAAGGTCTTGTCACCCAGGTCGGCGATGGACTCGATGCCACTGTCTTCACGCACAAAGATCTGTCCATTGTAGACGGCAGAGCCAAAGCGCACGGAAACCAGCGCAGCTTCAGCACAACCCCTGTCGGCGGCCAGGATGTAAGAGAAGGTCGCCAGAGAGGCCATATGCGCCTCAGGTGGATCACTGCACAGAGCTTCGATCACGCCAGCATACTCAGTGGCCACGAAAGGCTCGATGACCAGACCAGTTTCTTCGAAAATCATTGCAGAAACATCCTCGAAACCAGTCACAACACGCTCGGTCTCACCCGAGGGAACTACTGCCCAAACAATGGGATTCTCTTCAGTTCCCAGCTTACCCGGCCCACAAGCGGTGAGCATCAGCGCCGCAACAATTAGCAGTGCAAATGCAATCAACAAATGATTTTTTTTCATTTTTCTCTCCTTTTGAAAAATTGGCTGAAAATCCTAAGACAATCATATCTAAGATACACATAATTTGCAAGATGAGAACAAGATTAATCAGGGCTTTCTTAAAGTCGCGTTTCATGTGTCATTGCGAACGCAGCCCAGCGGAGTGTGGCAATCTCCTCGCAGAGTGGGAGATTGCTTCGTCGCCAAAAAGCGGCTCCTCGCAATGACATCATAAAACTTTAAGAAAGCCCTGAAGATTAATTCTGGGGGGGGTTCGCAATGGACGAGTATCAATCAACTATTGGGCAAATTAACAGATTCGGGGGCATGCAGGCGCAGAATACCTCCCATACTCTTCAATCCCAAAACACAGCACAAACCTAGAGATCACCAAGAACCTTATGGAATATTTCTATCGACTAGCTCGATGTAATCTCCCTGAACTTCTACCAATATTTCTTCAACCATGCGCAATTTACCTGGACTCAACAAACTTGAGTTTATGTCACTGATGGATAATGGAACGGGCACCATCTGTCCATCAGCACCGCTCACAAAATCGGGCCAAAATAAGTGGAAAGCATCCAGGTTTGAGAATCCTAACGTAGCAACCCAGGAATCACGCAAATTGTCTGGGGGTAACTCCCCACCAATGATCTTGATATCCAATTGTGCCAAATAGCTCAACAAAGTCTCATCTCCAGCACCGGGTACCACATAAATCATCAGAACACCACGCTGGATCAAGAAATCTGCTGCAGCCTGCCATTCATCTGCAGTCGCGCCTGCATTTAGCTGCACATAAAGGGGATATTCGTAAAAGGGTGGGTAGGTAGGGCTACAAAAACCACAGTAGTGTTTTGCTCCGGTGATAAAACTTTTCCGAGCTACCTGACCAGCCTCGCTGTCAGCAATGCTTATGACGCCCACCCGCCAATCGGGTGTAACCATCGCTGCTATGTACCCTGCCATGAAGCCTTGTTGGTCGAATCGTTGGCTGTCTGAACCGATCATACTCAGATTTGGAGCTGGTTCCAGTCCCCGAACCCCTACGGCCAGAAAACGGGTATCTGGAGATGAAGCGACTAATTCTCCAAGGTTTGAGATTGGTGGTAATGCGATCACCCAGTGGATATCTTCCGCAATGATATCTTCAGATGTAAGTGAGGGTCGCACCTGGAAACGAAACCCGACTTCTGGGATCGATTGAGATAATTCAGCTTGAAGGATTTCTACGGTTTTTGGGGCTGCTTCTGGAGGAGCTAACAACACAGCAATGGGAGGTAAAGCTGTCGCTGTAGGGATATCCGTAGCTGTTGGCAAATCCGTAGGTGAAATTTCAATGGCTGCCTGAGGTTGATCAGCGGGAATATCCGCACTGCTGCACCCAGCGATCAACACAATAATAAAGATCCATAAAACATGACAGAGAATTCTCATAAGGTAGCAATAAACTCCTTATTGAAGAGCGTTAAATGTATTTTACTCTAACGTCTCGAAAAGCGCGCATTCAACAAAAGGATCAAATCTATACATGATTACAGGAATCCCCGGGGTAGCTCCCAGAGACCCATCAAATATCCTGTATAATACCCCTATGATTGAGTTGAACATCCCCGGGCGCGGCACAATCAAGATCGAGCACTTGGTTTGCGATGTCAATGGCACGTTGGCAGTAGATGGGCAATTACTCGAGGGCTTGGTTCGCATTTTGACCAGTCTACGGGATCGAGTGACGCTTCACCTGCTCACCGCGGATACACACGGCCGCCAACAAACCATCGATCAACAACTCAATATCCAGGCCGTGCGAGTAAAGCAGGGTGACGAAGCCCACCAAAAAGCGACATACGTGGAAAAACTCGGACCTGAACGTGTGGTTGCAATTGGACAGGGGGCCAATGACGCTGCAATGCTTAAAGCGGCAGCCATTGGCATTAGTATTCTCTCATCTGAGGGTGCTGCTAGGGAAACTTTGCTAGCAGCCGATTTGATCATGCCAGATATTTTCGCTGCTCTAGAATTATTTGAAAAACCTCTACGCATGGTGGCAACTTTACGCCGATAAACCTGTTGATCTCAGCACAATACGATCTCATGAGTCTCCCGCGGACAGAGCAAACCCCAGACGATATCGAACGCCTAACTCCAGCAAGGAGGAGGCGTGCCAGACGTCTATTGCTCCCACTCAGTGCTAACGAGCGGGAGGCATTCATAGATGATATCGCACACCGCACCTCACCATCGTTCGATTTTTATTTGTTCTCACTCTTGTCTGGTCTGATATTAGGTTTGGGGGTGTGGATAGACGCACCAGCCTTATTGGTGTTAGGAGCTCTCTTCGCGCCGACTATGACCCCATTGGTGGGAATCGCCTTGGGGACTATCAGCGGTTCTATGCGCTTCTTCGGCCGCAGCCTAATTGGATTGCTTACTGGCAGCCTATTGGTCTTCATAACCAGCTCAATTCTGGGGTTCATGGCCACTTTTTGGGAGGCACCTGAACTCACCCAGGCCTACTTACATACGCGTCTGGCCTGGCACCATTTTATGGTATTAGCCGTAGGGAGCATCCTCACCTCTATTACCATCGTTCATACTCGTCGACGAGCCGCTGTCGCTAGCGTAGCCTTAGCTTACGAGCTTTATGTGCCACTTGCAGCAGCAGGATTTGGCTTGGGAAGCGGCATTCCCCATTTGTGGCCCGATGGATTGGTGTTATTCAGCATTCACCTGGCCTGGGCGGCAATTCTAGGGACTCTGACACTATTGGTCCTGGGTTTTCGACCGCTTACTTTATTCGGCTATACCGCAGGAGGCGTACTCACGATTGTAGGGATCATTCTATTGATCGGGTTAGGCGGCGCAGGGGCGGCTGTAGGTGGTCAGGTTGCCATGCCTACGTTCACACCGTCAGCAACCCCCTCACCTACAGAAACGCTGACACCATCTGCAACAACGACAGCCTCAATCACCCCGATTCCCCCAACAGTCACTCTGCCTGCCACGCTGACTGCATCCCTGACTGTGCCCCCCAGTGAAACCCCTGTACCTAGCCCAACACCAGTTTATGCTATCGTCAGCGCGCCAGATGGTTTTAGCGGCGCAATTCTGCGTGATGGGCCAAGCTTTGAGAATACCGCCATCACATCCATTCTCAACGGTACGCTAATCGAAGTTCTCAGCGAAGTACCCACCCAATCGGATAACGGTGCCTGGCTGAATGTCAAATTGCCTGATGGGCCGGAGGGTTGGATGCTGCAATCAGCGATAACCATCGCTACGCCAGTTCCAAACTGGTAAATCCAGCAGCTATTTTCCCGGAAACTCCAGAGTTTCCGGGAAAATTAGATCAGCAGGGGAATAAGATTTGCGCTCTTTCTTAGCCAGCTTCTTTTTGTTCATCTGACCAGATTCGCTGCGCTCGCACTTTGCGAATGCGGCGATTACTGACGGTTTCAACGGTTAGTACAAGTTCTTCATCTCTGATGTTCTCCCCTGCGATTGGAACATGTCCAAGGCGAGTATAAATATAGCCGCTCAGCGTGTCTGCTTCGTCATTGGGCAAATTACAATCCATGATTTCATTGAAGTCATCAAGATCAATCCGTCCCCGGAAAAGGTAATCACCATTTTCTAAAACGCGATAGGGTAATTCCTCTCCTACATCATACTCATCTTGGATTTCTCCAAAGATCTCCTCAACAATATCCTCCAGGGTGACAACACCGGCGACTCCCCCATATTCATCGACAACGATTGCCATATGAACGCGACGTTTCTGCATTTCGCCTAAGAGCTCGTCAACTTTTTTTGCTTCGGGAACATAATATGGCTCCCTCAACAGATCACGCCGAATGTCAGCCGTGCTATTCCCCTCCTGCCAAACCTGTAGTAAATCTTTGGCATAGAGCAATCCCAAAATATTGTCTATCGTCTCCTCATAGATAGGAGTTCGAGAAAAACCTGAAGATAGGAGATTATCGATAGCATCTGAGAGAGGAGTGCCGATTTCTAACGCTTGCACATCAATACGCGGAACCATGATCTCTCTAACCAGGGTATCACCTAACTGGAAGATCGAATGGATCATTTTGCGTTCTTCTACTTCCAGGATGCCATCTTTCTGCCCAACATCGACCAACGTTTTCAAGGCGTCCTCAGTCACCATGCTAGTTTTCTCATTGGGCTGAGCTGTTTCTTGAGTCAACAGAAGGCTTATGCTTATAAAAGGATAAAAAATCAAGCTGATATAACGAACAAACCCCGTAAACCTCAACACCCAACTTTCAGGATCACGAAGCACTATCCTCTCAATTATCCATTCAAGCCAGGTTACAACCAACCCGACGATCAATACAATTCCGATAACTTCAACTAGAGAAACAATTAGCTCATTTTGCTGGAAAAAATAATAAACGCCCCCAATCAGGATGAAGCGGAACAAGGACTGGGCTAAATGGAGACCAGCATAAGGGTGCGGCATTTTTTCTAGCAATTCGAGTGAACTCGCAGCGTGAGGCTTTTTTAACTCCCGCAGATGAATCAAACGAGCCAGACTGGAATGTCTTAGCGCAGTGCGTGCTGCAATCGCCGCAAGATCCAAAATAAATACAGTTACAAACCCAATGATCATAAAAAATGTTTGTGTTTCACTCACCGAATTTCTTATACCCTTGATAGTGCATTAATAGAGTTTCAATCACTCCAATTTCCGAATCGCCCGAGCTGGCATCCCCACAACCAGCGTTTGCTCTTTAACATCCTTGGTTACCACCGCACCGGCCCCAGTACGGGAACCTTTACCCAATTTCAGGGGAGCAACCAACATGGTATCACTACCGATGAAGACATCATCTGCAATCTCCGTGGGATGCTTTCGAGCGCCATCATAATTACAGGTTATTGTGCCAGCACCAATATTGACATTGGATCCAATTGTGGCATCTCCAAGATATGAGAAATGCCCCATTTTTGAACCCGGACCCAGGTATGAATTCTTGACCTCGCCAAAGTTGCCCATGTGGACGCCCGAAGCGAGATGAGCGCCTTTTCGCAGATGTCCGAAAGGACCAATATCGACATCATCTTCTACTACGGCGTATTCCAAAACCGAACTTAACACCTCACAACGGTGCCCCAGACGTGAATCCTGGATGATGGTGTTCGGCCCTAAGATGCAAGATTCACCAATTTGTGTCTCTCCTCTTAAATGAGTATTCGGCGCAATTACCGTGTCACGACCAATACTGACACCCGGCTCGATATATGTTGAGAGTGGATCCTGGATAGTTACACCAGCCAGCATCCAGTTATGATTGATGCGCAGCTGCATCATGCCACAGGCTTCAGCCAAGTGTACCCTGGTGTTGATACCAATCATTTCGGAGGTGTCTTCCACCTTTATGGCCTGGACACTCTTTCTATCGGCTACGGCGATTTCTACCAAATCCGTGAGAAAATACTCGCCCTTGGGGTTTAGTTCGATTCGATCCAGGGCATCCCACAACCAGTTTGAAGAAAAACAGAACACACCTGTATTGAGTTCACGAATGGCCAATTGTTCTGGAGAAGCGGCGATTTCCTCAATTATGGCGATAACCAGGCCATCATCATCACGCACAATCCGTCCGAAACCACGCGGGTCATCAGCTACGGCAGTCAATACGCTGATGGGGCCATCATGGGATTGTTGGGCTGTTATTAATTTGGTCAGTGTATCCTGAGTCACCAAGGGCATATCCCCATAGGTTACCAAAACATAATCGGTTTTACCCCGCAAAATGGAGTCTGCCTGCTGCAAAGCATGACCAGTACCCAGTTGTTCTTCCTGGTGCACGAAATGCACACCCGCATCCAGAGTCTGGCGTACCCGGTCAGCATCATGTCCCACAACGACAACAGGTGCCGCCTGAGTGATAGAGCGGGATGCTTCAACAGCATACCATAACATTGGTTGTCCAAGAATGGGGTGGAGTACTTTCGGTAGGGAGGAATGCATACGGGTTCCTTGCCCGGCTGCTAATATGACTGAAGTGGTTTTCATTTTTACTCCAATTACTCTGGAAAAAGGGTGTCTGCGGGTGGGGCTGCCCCCGCAGACACCCTTTTTCCGGACATTTCGCTGTTAATGTGTGCAGAAATAATTACTTAAAATGCAACAAGCATCGCGTGAAATAGTTCCGACGCGAGGCTTGTTTGTTTTCGCTTTTAAATTGTTGATCTGAATGTGGATCTTCGTCAGCAATAGATTTCATCAGGATAAAACTGAGGCAGGGGAGCCCGGATTCGAACCAGGATCAACGGTTCCAAAGACCGCTGTGCTGCCATTGCACCACTCCCCTACAAGGGATACCGCCCGATGGGCGAGCGGATTGTATCATATGCCCAAGGGCATGACAATGTCGCGCGTGTATTCTCTAGGCTACACCTCGTCGTCACCATCCTCCGGGGTCAGGCCCAAACGACGCGCCTGCTCATAGGTCAGAGCTTCTGCATTGGTAATTTCTTCGTCTTTTAATATTTGCGAGGCTGTGTCCCAAAATGCATCCACTTCTTCCAGATCAATATCCGAGGATTCTACACCTTGGAAAAGTGCTTCGATCTCAGGTTCAGCAACGGGAATTTCTTCCGGTATATCTACCTCTACTCCCGACAACTTCTCATCAGACTTTATCGGTACGCCCATACGCGCCAGGGTAGTCAACAGATCTTGCAAAGCCTCATGAACCACCTTGATCGATTCATAGATTTGATCACTAGACCTACCAGGGTTGGCAGCTACAAGCAAAGCATAGGACTCGCCCACGTGAGCCAAAAACACATCATACTTCGAACCTTCGAAATACATCAAATCGCTGGGAGGGGTTGTGCGCAATAATTGGGCAACTTTGTCACTTGCGCTAAAGGCAGCCATCAGTGCTGGGAAAAGGGCTGTCTCTGCAGAAGCATCTGGCAAATCACCAGCCCGGGCTAGAACCCGACCTCGTCCATCAAGGAGAACAGCAGAGATTGCGTTCATTTCTTTTCGCAGACTGGTAAGACGCTCCGCAACACTCTCTACTGGCCGATCTATGCCCAGGGAATCATCTCCAAAAATGGATGGGTCAACCAAACCCAGGCAGCGCTCTACAGCATCCAAGAAGTCAGCAATATCAATGGGTTTCAGAAAAAAAGCTGCCGCACCAGCATCAGCCACTTCCTGCCTGACTTGAGAGTCCATCAAGCCAGTCATCAGGATGATTTTGATCTCTGGTGCGCGAGTTTTGATCTTTTGCAATAACTCCAGGCCCGATATACCAGGTAAACGGACATCGGAAACCAGCAGATCAAAAGAGCCTGAAGCTATCTCTAATAGAGCCTCTTCTCCGGAGGGCACGTCGGCGACTTCAAAATCCGTCCCTAAAGTCTCGATGGCACTGCGTAATGCCAGCCTCACTTCGCGTTGATCATCAACCAGCAAAATCCGGTATTTGGCCATACTGGAAATATTGTATCACGGAAAAGAAGTCGGCTCTCTAGGAATCGCCGGTGTAGCTCCCAGATTTGGGGGGATGCATTGTGCTACTCCATCATGTGGTCAGCCTCAGTTATTCAGTCAATAACACTTTTGTATCTGTCTGAAAACCAGACTGAGCTTCGATACCACCTAATGTTTCAGTGTAAGGAAAAATTACATTCTCATGAGCTAACTCGTAGATCTGCGTGGAAAATAGTGGAATATAGGGTCGCTGATCTGCGAGTAGATTTTCCATCTTCTGAACCAGTTCTCTCGCTCTCGTCAGGTCAGTCGTGCTTATAAATTCATCAACCAGAGCATCATATTCTGCGTTCTTAAAACAGGGAGCATTTCTTCCACCAGTCTCTACAGTGCAATTGCGGCTATGCCAAAATCGTTCATAATATCCGGGAAATTGGGGCGAACCTAGTGACCAGCCGTATACATACATATCGAAATCTGCATCCACAAAGACATTATCCAAAATTGCATCACGACCGACTAATTCTGTTTTCAGTACTATGCCTAATTGGCGCGCCCATTCAGATATCCACAGAGAGTAGGTAGCCCGGATAGGATCAAATTCAGCTCCAGGCGCAATCAGCGTCAATTCTGGAAGGCGTTCTCCATTTGGCGTTACTAAGCCCTCTCCAGGTACGACACTTTGAAAATAGTCATCCCAAAAAGGCTCAGATTCCCAACTCCAGCCAGCATCCTTGAGCACTTGAACAGCTAATTCCAGACGCTCCTTTCTACTCAGATCTTTGTGGGGGTCAGCCCTATCGAAATACCAATTGTAGTTTCCAGCAGGCATCGTGGATGATAGAGGTATCACACTTCCGCCCAATACTTTATTGGCAATGAAATCCTTATCGACAATAATGTCGAATACTCGGCGAAACTCATAATTTAGCATTGGTTCTCGTTGGGTATTAAAAGCCATGTAGAACATGTTATAGGATGTGTTCACAAAGGTATTGTGATCCTTGTATTTGCCAACTAATTCTCGATAATCTTTAGAAAAAGGCAAGGGAGTCAAAACATAATCGACCTGGCCTTCAAAAAATGCGGCGTAGGCCGCCTCGTGCGAATCATAGATATAGAATGTGACACCTGGATTGTGTGGGCCCGAAGTATATCGCAAAGTCTCCTGGCCAACTGCACTACCATAGAACTGATATTCGGTACCATCAGGCATGATACGCATCCAAGTACCGTCTTCATATTCAACAACCTCTGCGCCTCTGAAATAATAATTCTCATTGGCTTCTTGCTCGATATACTCCCCAGGCTCCCATGTGGTTTTCACATACCCTCCGGCAACGGGCTGTCCATTCGCATCAGCGCTATATAAACTCGTACGGGCATTCGAATAGGCTTGATCATATTTTTCCCAGGCCGAACAAGCATCTTGATCACTTTCAGTCAGAACTGTGCTGCTACAATTTTCGGGTCGATCAACCACAGGTAAATCCAGATCGTCAATGAAACTATAGGCTTCTGTCACAGCGCTGGTCCAAAAATGCTCGGGAAGAATAGGAATCAAAGCAACCCCAGCTTGCCAGCTTTCTATTGTAGGAGCTTGATTGCGAATAACAATTTGAAGAGAAAATTGATCAATGGCTTGCATAGTTACATCAGCACCGCCTGGAGCACAATAATCGGGCCAAAATAAGCCTAATTGCATGTCTTTGCAAACATTGTGTGTAAACACCACATCTTCAGCAGTAATTGATTCACCATCACTCCATAAAGCATCTTCAACCATTTCAACTGTGATGCTCCAAGTCCCATTGCCATCATCACTTATCGGAGGAATTCCCTTTGCTAGCGAAGGAACAAATTGGAATCGCTGATCAGATAGTTCAAATAAACGCGCAGGATCATCACCAATCAAGTAATCAGTCCAAACTGAGCCACCTTGCCCAAGATGATACCAATAATTGAAAGATCGGGGTTCTTCTAGAATTCCAATACGGTAGACACTGCAACAATTACTCTCTTCACTGAAAATCTCTTCATCCGGCTCCGCAGTAACAACCACTGTCTCAACAACCCTCTCACCTTCTTTCTCTACTACCACAGTTTCAACAATTACCGCGGGGGTATCAGTTGGATCTGTAGAATTGGCTGTGCTAGGTGCAGCCGAACTATCAGGATTACAAGATGAAGTAATTAGAACTGAGAAAAACACTACACCGAATATTAACACTCTTTGATTCATCGCATGACCTCTGTGAGCAATTGCGCTCAATTGTGGATTCACCCGCAAAATTATACATTATTCAAAGAAAACAAAACCAGACGCTGGACTGGAGAGCCAGCGTCTGGTTGTCCTTGAAGACAGAATCTACTACTGATACATTACACGTGGTAGCAGGCCGCGTAGTGCCCCGCTCCTTTGTCTTCCAATGGCGGATGATCGTTGCTTTCACAAACCTTATCTGCTATCGGGCAGCGATCATAGAAGCGACAGCGGGGTTCAGGATCAACGGGGCGCGTGATGCCACCTTTGATCTTGATGGGATCACGGTTATATGTCGGGTCAGGAACAGGCACAGCCGAAAGCAAAGCTTTTGTATATGGATGCTGAGGATTTTGTAGCACCTCTTCGGTATCACCAATTTCAACAATTTTGCCCAGGTACATGACTGCAATACGGTCACACATATAGCGTGCAACTGCCAAGTCATGGGTAATGTAGAGATAGGTGACCCCAAAGCGCTCAGCCAGGTTCTGCATCAAATGCATAACGCCAGTCCGCACAGAGACATCCAGCATCGAAGTGGGCTCATCTGCAACCACAAAGTCCGGGTTGATCACCAGGGCTCGGGCAATCGCCACACGCTGACGTTGGCCACCAGAAAGCTCATGAGGATAGCGGAACAAGAAACTAGTAGCAGGGGTCAAACCCACTGTCTCGAGCAGGTCCGCAACACGTGCCTCTCGTTCAGCCACCGATCCTACACCTTGAACATTGAGAGGTTCAGCGACTGTATCATAGATCGTCAGACGAGGGTTCATGGACTCGTATGGATCCTGGAAGATCATCTGCACGCGGCGGCGGAAGATCTTCATTTCGCCACCACGCATATGGGCGATATCTACCTGGCCCTCATCGGTATCCAGAAAGATATTCCCTTCAGTGGGATCTAAGAGGCGGGTGAGCAGCTTGCCGGTTGTTGTCTTGCCACAACCTGACTCACCAACCAAACCTACGCTTTCGCCGCGCTTAATCCTGAGATTTAGATGGCTGACGGCATGCACAAAAGAATCTGCCTGTCTGAAGACACCTTGATCAATCGGGAAAAGCTTCGATAGATCCCGAACATCAACTAAAGTATTATTATTCTGTGTCATTATGCCTCGCCTCCCGGATGCCAACAAGCTGCCAAGTGGCCTGCGCCGTGATCTTTGAACTCCGGCTCATCTTCGCGACAAACTTCTGTCGCATATGGGCAACGTGGGTGGAAACGACAGCCCTTGGGTGGGTTGAGCAGGTCAGGCGGCTCACCCGCTAAGGTCACCAACTCAGTTTTCTCGCCTGCGATACTGGGGAAGGAAGACATCAGCGCCATAGTATAGGGGTGAATGGGATGATGGAAGATATCCTCGGTGGTTGACATCTCAACCAATTTGCCCGCATACATCACACCAACTCGCTCACTGACTTCTGCAATCACAGCGATATCATGGGAGATGTAGATCATCGCCATATTGAGCTCTTCCTGAATTTCCCGAACGCGCTTCAGGATGGCATCCTGAACAATCACATCCAGTGCAGTGGTTGGCTCATCGGCAATGATGATATCCGGATCACAGGAGAGCGCCATGGCGATGACAGCCCTTTGTCGCATACCACCACTATATTGATGGGGGTACTGGTCCTTCAAAGCTGGATCAAGACCCACGAGTTTGAAGAGATGGTCGATCTTGTCATTCATCTCTTGATCACTCAAATGGGGCACATGCTCTCGCATGGCCTCGATTATTTGATCCTCAACGGTATAGACCGGATTCATAGAGTTCATCGCCGCCTGGAAGACCATGGAGATATTCTTCCAACGATGTTTATTCATCTCCTTGGAAGTTAGCGGCACAACATCAGTGTCATTGATCTTGATCTCGCCTCCGAGGATCTTTGCATTGTTAGGCAGCAGTTTCAATAGGGAGATCGCCACTGATGTTTTTCCACACCCAGACTCACCTACTAAGCCGATGGCTTCACCCCGGCCGACATTGAAAGTCACATCGTCCACGGCGAATACTGGACCTTTGCGAGTCATGTAGTGCATGGTCAGATCATTTACTTCAAGAACATTTTCAGTCATTGTCACAATCTCGCTCCTACTCGCCAGATTTGGTTATCGCTCGCGCAGCCTGGGGTTCACGACTTCGTCAAGGGCACGGCCTGTCAGGTAGAACGCCGCACATAAAAGCGTGATTGCCAAGCTGGCTGGGATCAGTAGATACCAGGTATCGAAGCGCATTAGATACCCGAATACCTGGGTTGTGTTGATCATCAAACCCCAACTCATTTGGATTTCCGTGAGGCCGAAGAAGGACAGCACCGCCTCGGAGAAGATCGCACCCGTCACCACAAACATCATATAAAGCAGCGCGATAGGCAACAAATTGGGCATCATATGAGAGAAGATAATATGGAAATCGCCCCCACCTGCGATACGGGCGGCCTCGATATAGGGTTTTACTTTCACAGTCAGCGCTTGAGATTTGATCACAATTGCGGTACCACCAAACCCATACAAAATACCAAGTACCAATGCCAGTTCTAACATACCCACCGACATCAAGGCGCTCAAAACGATCAAAATGGGCAAGTACGGTATCATAATTACCAAATCGACCAACCGCATTAGGACTGCATCGATAACCCCGCCATAATAGGCAGAGACCGCCCCAATCGTGGTGGCTATCAAAATCGTCACGACAGCAGAAATCATACCCAAGGTGAACTCATAGCGCGTGCTAAACATCAGTTGGCTTAGCACATCACGACCCAAAGGATCTGTGCCCAATAAGTGCCTAGCTGAAGGAGGCGAGGGGTGGTAAGCGATTTCAATATCAAACCCATTGACAGGTTCGTAAATCTTGCGCTCCCAGACTGTATTCATCAATATAGGATGTGCCAGGGCGAATAGACCAAAGAAAATAACGATGCCAAGGCCAATCAAACCGATTGGGTTTTCAGCGAACATGGCCCAGTTGGTTTTTACACCCCGCCAAAATAAGCGCAAACGGACTCGCCACAGCGGGACGTAAGTTATTTCAGTCGATGATGAAACCGTACTCATTTATAACTCCTTTGTCTCCACATTGGATTAGTTATAACGGATGCGTGGATCTAAAAACGCATAACCAATATCGGCCACCAAGTGGCTAAAAAGGGTCATCACACCAGTGACGGTGAGCGCGCCCATCGCCAGGGGGATGTCTTCAACCTGGGCAGCAGTAAGTAAGGTCAGACCAAGGCCGGGCCAGGAGAATACCGTTTCGGTAATGATACCGCCGCTCAGGGAATTTCCGATGCTGAATACCAAACCTGTCCACACAGGCAATAGAGCATTGCGGGCGGCGTGCTTGTCACGAACCACTTTATCAGGCATTCCCTTCGCCCGGGCAGTAAGGATGTAATCCTCACGCAGAGTTTCTAACATACTGGTGCGCATTAGCAACATCGTTCCACCATAAGCAATCAATGTAACTGTTAGCACAGGTAAAATCAAGTGCTGCAAAATATCTGCAGCAAATACAGTCAATGAGCTAGCACCAAGTTGCCAGTATAGTATTAAACCAACCACCGGAACGATAAAACTTACCCAACGACCAACAGACTGAAACTTCATGGGAAGGCGCGACGATAGCACGAGGCCCAGGATCAGCGCACCTGATGCGATCAATGCCGACCAGATCATGCGAATAAAGAGATCATTCGCATGGATGCCTTCAGGAGCATCCAACCACAAGATAGGATCGAGGAATTTGCCAGGTGGCAGCCAATCTAGATAGACAGCGAAGAGCCAGATCATCATCAAGGCAAACCACGGCGTGAAAACAGTGTATAGAATCACTCCTACCAACGTAGATGAGTATTCCACAAATCCTCCACGTTTCCAAGCTAGGATTTTGCCTGTAACATACCCTGCAGAGAAAGAAATTATCGAAGCAGTCATGAACAAGACCAAAGTGCGCGGTAGACGCTCTTTGATGATATCGATGACAGGTCTGGGGAAAAATGAAAAAGATACACCCAGATCACCCCGATAAAAATTGCCCACATACTTGAGAAATCTTTCAAGCGGTGGGCGGTCAAGTCCCAAATCAATGCGAATGCGTTCACGCTCCGCCGGTGGGATATCAGGGTTTAGGGTGAGAAGGTCTGCGATATCCCCAGGCTGGGCATCCATCAAAAAGTAGGTCACAGCCTGAAACATCAGCAGAGTGATCAACATCTGTAAGAGACGTTTGCCTAGATATTTCCACATTTTTTCTTCTCCTGAATAAATTTACGTACTCGGTATACCGCATCCCTCATGCTCGCGAAACGGAATACGGAATACGCAAATCGGGATATTGATCTGTCTTTTTGTAAATTACATTCGTTTGGAGAAAGCCTAATTTTGAGGGAGCGGACGGAAAAAATCCGTCCGCTCCCTTATGTAACTTATCGGTTATCCGATTTGCAGCCAAGAACTACTTGGTAAGCAGTACTTGAGCGTCTGTCTGGATACCTTGCAACGACTCAATACCACCCAAGTTCTCGGTGTAGGGGAAGACCACGCGCTCGTGCGCTAAGTCCTGAACCTGCTTGTAGAACAGGGGCACGTAGGGGCGCAGATCAGCCAACATCACCTGCATCTCG
>CAZUSV010000017.1:0-45062 GCA_964622645.1 uncultured Anaerolineales bacterium | reverse complement strand
CCAAGTGGAGGCCGGAGATGTCTAAAGTTGATTTCAAGAAAGAATTCAAAGAGCTGTACGCACCCCCCAAGAAGTTTGTGGTTGTTGATGTGCCTGAAATGCAATTCCTGATGGTCGATGGGCACGGTGACCCCAACACGGCCCAAGAATATCAGGATGCGCTGGAAGCCCTGTATGCTGTGGCCTTCAAGATGAAGTTCATCAGCAAGAAGACTCTGGAGAAGGATTACACAGTACCGCCGCTGGAAGGTCTGTGGTGGGCCGAGGATATGGAAACCTTTAGCATCCAGCGCGATAAATCCCAATGGGATTGGACGATGATGAGCATGGCCCCAAAGTGGATCACAAGAGAGATTTTTGATCAGGCTGTGGAGCAGGTGCGCAAAGCGAAGAATCCGGCGTCGTTGGATAAGCTGCGCCTGGAGAGCTACCACGAGGGCTTATCAGTGCAGATCATGCATATCGGATCATATGATGATGAGGCACCAACGTTAGAGGCCCTACATAGCGAGTTCCTCCCTGAGAACGGATACACCGAGAACGGCAAACACCACGAGATCTATCTCAGCGACCCACGCCGGGTAGCCCCCGAAAAATTGAGGACTGTATTGAGACAGCCTGTGAGGGTCAGTCAATAGTTGGATAGTTGGAAGGCTGTCTGATTCATTTCTGCTACAGGAACGGAAGGTTTCAAGGAATTGCCGGGTTATTCCCCCAGATTTAGGGGTGAACGGAGTGCGGAGCTGTCCGTTCACTCCTAAATCTGGGAGGTCCCACATCGATTCCTAGAGAGCAAAAAAGGAGCGCGTAGGATGACACTTATGCCATTCCCTGGTTTCAAATCTCTGCAGACGCATCATTGTGTCACCGGTTCGATGTTGCACATTTATCGTTTTCACGGCATCCCCATCAGTGAGGAGATGCTGTTGGGGTTGGGCTCAGGGGTAGGGTTCATCTATTGGCAGCAGAAGGGGGTTGACCCCTTCTTGGGTGGACGCGCCAAAGCTGGTCGTCCTGGCGAGGAGAGCTTGGAGATTACGGCTAGTCGTAGATTGGGAGTAGAGACAGGATCTTACTATACCAGTAGTGCCCGCAAAGCCGAGAAGACCCTCCTGGAAATGTTGCAAGCCCAACAGCCTGTAATGCTGCAAGTCGATATGGGCTTCTTGCCATACTTTGATTTTGGAGGTGAGGAGTACCACTTTGGTTATCATGTGATTGTAGCTGCCGGCTATGATCCAGAGATCCGCCAGGTGCTGATCGCTGACAGGGATTCAGGGTTTCATGCCATCTCCTGGGAAGATTTGGCCCAGGCGCGCGGCTCGACCTTCAAACCATTCCCGCCGAAACATCACTGGTACACCTTCGATTTCAGCGGGTACCATCCCCCAAGAAAAGATGATGTGCTTCTATCCATTCAAGAAGTTACTACAGGGATGCTGGACCCTCCCATATCCAACTTAGGGGTCAAAGGAATCCGCAAGGCTGCCAAGCGAATTCTCAAGTGGCCACAAGCGTTGGATACTGATGCCCTGCGCCGCACTTGCTTCAATACCTACATCTTCATTGATGCTATGGGAGGTACTGGGGGTGGCATCTTCCGCTATATGTATGGCCGTTTTCTCAAAGAGGCGGCGGAGGTCACGGGAATGGCAGAATTGAGCCAGGCTAGGGATGAATTCAAAGCGATTGGAGACCGATGGCAGGAAGTCGCTGAGATCTTCAAACGCGCTTTTGAGGTGGATGATCCAGCATTGTTGTTACCTGATACTACAGAACCGCTAATGAACATCGCAGATATGGAGCAAGAATCCTGGGAGCGGTTGAAAGAGCTTGTGGTTTGATTATTTCCCTTGAGAAAACATCATAATATCTGACGGGGGTCTGCCCATGCGCAGCAGCTGCACCATGGTCTTCATCGGTTCATCGATGTGGTTGAAGAAAGCTTTATATCCCTGACAAAGGTAGTTCAAGCCCTCTTCGCCGTCCGGCGTTCGGCGGATGCGATTCTTAGGACAACCGCCATTGCAAATGAAGCGCACTTCACACTCGCGGCAATAGCGCGGCAGCGTATCGAGTTTGGCTGTTCCAAATTCGACTTGCTTTTCCGAAGCCACGAGTTCGATCAGGTTCTCCTTGTCAATATTGCCCAAGAAGAAATTTGGTTCGACGTAATGATCGCAGGAATACAGATCGCCGTTGTGTTCCAATGCCAGCGCCAAACCGCAAGTCTCTTCGAAAATGCAAAGACCAGCGCGCTGACCGTACCACACCCCCAGAGCGACATCGAAGATCTGCACGAATATCTGGCCTACATCGTGCTGCAACCACTCATCGAATACTGCTATCAGGAATTGACCATAGCCTTTGCCAGTCACTGAACGTGGGGTGACTTTATATCCCTCCTGGTAACCAGAGTCGTTCTTACGCTCCACGATGGGTATGATCTGGATGAACTGAGTCCTTACTTCATCGCGCAGGAAGCGATAAACATCCAGGGGATGATCCACATTTCCAGCATGCACCGTGGTGAGGATATTGAATTCCACCTGGTGCTTTTTTAGATACTCTAACCCCATCATCACGCGATCAAAGGAAGCCTGACCGCCTTTGTCCACCCGATACTTGTCGTGCAATTCCTGGGGTCCATCCAAGCTGAGTCCGATGAGAAAATCATGTTCCTTGAAGAAGGTGCACCACTCATCATCCAGAAGAGTACCATTGGTCTGAAGAGCATTGATGACCTTCATGCCTGGCTTGCGATGTTTCTTCTGAAATTCAACTGCCTTCTCGAAGAACTCAAGACCCATCAAGGTCGGTTCACCACCCTGCCAGGCAAAGGTCACCTCAGGGACGCGCTGGGCCTCGATATACTGGCGCGTATACGACTCCAGTACATCATCGCGCATGCGCAAATCGCTCTCTGGGTACAGCGTTTCTTTCTTCAGAAAATAGCAGTACATACAATCCAGATTGCAGACCGCGCCGCGCGGCTTGGTCATCACGTGAAATGCAGGCGGGGAAGTTATTGTCATAACAGGGATATCATACCCCAAAATCTGGGAGCTACCCCGGGATTCCTGGAAAGCTGCACAAGTATTACACAATATTACACAACTTGGGTGTAGAATGGTTGTGGAGGTGCCAAATGGTTTTGCAGCGAGCGCAAATCTTACTCGATCCTGAGCAATATCGTCGTTTGAAGGATATCGCTCAACGTGAGCAAAGAAGTTTTTCCAATTTAGTGAGACAGTTGTTAAAGGATGCCGTCGATTTCGCGTATGGCAGTGAAGAAGAAAAATTACAAAGCGAGTTGTCTGCTCTCGATAATCTCCGCAAGGTTAGAGAGCAAATTCGCGAACAACATGGCGTTTATCAGAGGGATCTTCTCCGAGAGGTTCGCCAAGAACGCGAACGTCAAATGGACTCGGTCGCAGAGAAATGGGATGACTGGGTTTCTCAGAAATGAATAGCATCGTTATTGATACTAATTTGGCAATTGCACAAGTTTTGCCCTATGGTTATAGTGATCAAGCAAGTGAACTGATACATTTTTGGAAGGTAGCAGGTTATCAACTGTATGCGCCATCTTTATGGGAGTATGAGTTCATTTCCACTTTGCGTAAATTAGTATATGCGGGCACACTTGACCATGAACTGGCAGAAAAAGTCGCCGAAAACATTGGACACTTGAATATTCATAGCGTAGCACCAGATTCTGATCTAAATCGACGCTCCCTTCATTGGGCACATCTACTTGGTCAGGTAGTCGCCTATGATGCTCAAATTCTGGCGCTTGCAGAATCATTGAGGGCTGATTTTTTCACAGCAGATCGAAAAATCGCATCTGCAGCACAAAACGCAGGCGCAGAGTGGGTTCACTGGGTGGGGGAGAATCAATAACCAGTTACCAACCTTACTGGTAACTGGCCACTATTCACTGACAACTGAACACTGACAACTAAATACTGACTAACCGCGCCAATCTTGCGGCTGCTCAGGTTTATTGTCCAATATGGTTTCGATGCGTTCCATCACCTCGGGGGTCAGTTTATCGACCACATCGATGGCTTTCATATTATCAACAACCTGCTCGACTTTAGAGGCACCGGTGATGGTCGTGCTGACGTTGGGGTTCTTCAACGTCCAGGCCAGGGCAAGTTGCGCCATGGTGCAGCCCAACTCATCGGCAATGGGCATCAGCTGCCCAACTTTTTTGATATTTTCCTGCGCTTTCTCACCAGCCAGTCGATCTTGCAAGAATTCATATCCTTTTAACGTTCCACGCGTACCTTCGGGCATCCCTTTGTTGTATTTACCGGTCAGCAAGCCGCTGGCCAGCGGGCTCCAGATGGTGGTGCCCAGGCCGATCTCTTCGTAAAGCGGGGCGTATTCCACTTCGAAGCGTTCGCGGTGGAACATGTGGTATTGGGGTTGTTCCATGAGGGGTGGGATGAGGTGTTCCCGGCGGGCAATGGCATAGGCTTCCATGATCTCCTGGGCGCTCCACTCGCTGGTGCCCCAGTAGAAAGCTTTGCCCTGATCGATAAGATGATTGAAAGCGCGCACCGTCTCTTCCATGGGAGTATGGAAGTCAGAACGATGGGCGAAGACAAGGTCCACGTAATCCAATTGCAGGCGGGCTAAGGATGCGTCCATACCTTCGATGATGTGTTTGCGGGAGAGGCCGCGCTCATTGGGGCCTTTACCGCCCCAGAAGATTTTGGTTGAGATCACCAGATCAGAGCGTTTCCAGCCTGCTCTTTTGATCACCACGCCCATGAGTTTTTCAGCTTCGCCGTTGGCGTATACTTCCGCATTGTCGAAGAAGTTGACCCCAGCTTCGTAGGCTGTATTCATCAACTCGAAAGCCAGGTCTTCGTCAGCCTGGTTGCTGAAAGTGACCCACGAACCGAATGAGAGCGCTGAGACTTGTAAGCCTGATTTTCCAAGATAGCGATATTGCATTTGTTTCCTCCTTTGAGGGGATTCAATCCTTTTGATGCAAACCTCGCTGAAAGGTTACGGTTTTCGGGTGATTTTACTCTGGCCTTCAGCCCAAAGTTTGGGCGTGGCAGCTGCCAAGATAGGGAAACTCTTCCCAGAGTAATCCAGTCCCTCAGAGAGTGGGAAGACTGGATGCTCATCGAGAACCTGGATCACGCCTCCCGCCTCGCGTGTCACCAGCCAACTGGCTGCAAGATCCCAAACCTTTGGGGTCACTTCGAAGGCCAGCACGGCGCTGCCGCGTGCTACAGTCGTCAATCCATAGGCTGCTGAGCCCAGAATGCGGGTCTTGTAGCGGATTTTGATATCATATTGCCGATGAGAACGGGAGCAGCAGGAAAAAAAAGTGAAAGGCTGTTTTTCATGGGGAGCTTTTGTGTGCAGTTGATCCCCATTGAGATAGGCCCCCTGATCTCGTTGAGCGGTGAATAACTCACCTAATAGGGGAAAATAGAGCGCGGCTGTATCTGGCTGTCCATTTAGCAATCGGGCGATCGAGACGCCCCAATAGTGTAATCCCAGGCTGAAGTTTGTAGTTCCATCTAAGGGGTCCACAACCCAAACGGCTGATTTGTCTTGTGGATAGATCGTATTCGCTTCTTCGGTGAGCAAGCCGTCATCAGGGAAATTTTCCCGGATATGTTCACTGATGAAGCGGTCAGCAGCTAGATCAGCCTCGGTAACTGCTGTGCGGTCTTCTTTTAGCGTAGTGTTGATACCGTTGGGTCGATAATAGCTGAGTAGCAGTTCCCCCGTTCTTTGGGCCAATTGAGATGCAAAGGTCTGGACTTCATTCATGAACGCGGAGTATACCATGATCCGAAATAGGGTCTCTAGGAATTCCCGTGGTAATGTCCAGATTTTGGGGTATGGGGCGTGCGGAGCACGCCCCATACCCCCAAATCTGGGAGCTATTCCGACGATTCCTTGAGGGCCTGAATTTTTCCTTTTTTTCGTGGTAGGATGAATGTGAAACTATTCCTTTAGGAGGAAGACAACATGAAGAAAGTTCTCTCGGTCAGCATCGGGTCGACTTCCCGCGATCATACGACTCGACGAGCATTTCTGGGGCAGGAAGTGGAACTCTCTCGTCAAGGTACGAATGGAGATTTGAACAAAGCTATCGAAATGTATAAGCGATATGATGGCATAGTTGATGCTTTTGGTGTTGGTGGGTTGGAATTCTATCTAGGGGTGGGAGAGCGCCGATATTACCTGCGTGAGGCCAAGCGCATTCGTAAGGCGGTGCAGATCAGCAAAGTTGGGGATGGGAATGGGGTCAAGGGTTTGCTGGTGAAACGTGCTCTGGCGGCTCTAGAGGAGCATCTCAACAACACAGAAGACAAGACGCTACGTGGCATGAAAGCCATGAAAACCAATGCTGTCGATCGCTATGTCATGGCCGCTGCCCTGGTCGAGGCCGGTTGCCAGGTGACCTGTTGTGACTTTATGTTCTCGTTTGGTTTGCCAATCCCAATTCGCAGCCTGGCGTCTGTCAGGCTGTTAGCTGCGATCTTGCTCCCAGTTATTTCTCAATTTCCCTTTCACTGGCTTTACACGTTAGGTTCCGCCCAAGACAAACCACCAGAACCTCGTTGGGAGAAGTATTACCAGGAATCCGATGTAATGGCTGGAGATTTCATATCCATTCGCACTCACATGCCCGATGACCTGAGCGGCAAGATCATCGTCACCAACACTACCACGGCAAAGAATGTCGAAGAACTACGCCAGCGCAATTTGCACATTCTGGTGACAACCACACCGCGCCTGGAAGGGCGTAGCTTTGGTACGAATGTCATGGAGGCTACCCTGCTAGCACTGATGGACAAGCCTCAATATGAGGTTACGGAAGCTGATTTCATGGAATTGATCGAACGCATTCCCCTGGAACCGAATATCGAAGTGTTGAACTGATTAGCCAGTTCGTGTTCGTTATCCTGGAAATATCACGTAGAATAGTCGCTGGAGAATCACCAAATGAGTGACCAAGACCACCGAGAGACGATACTGGTTGTTGATGACGTAGAGGATAACCTGCGTTTGTTGGAACGTCTTCTTACGCAGGCAGGCTATGATGTTCGCACAGCGAATAATGGTCTTGTTGCAATTCAATTCGCTGAAGCAGATCCTCCTGATATGGTATTGTTGGATATTGCAATGCCTGGGTTGGATGGGTATCAGGTTTGTCAACGTTTCAAAGACTCTCCTATATTGAGTGATATCCCTGTTATCTTTGTCAGTGCATTAGATGATATGCTTGATAAGGAGAAGGCTTTTTCAGTGGGTGGTGTCGATTATATTACCAAGCCTATCGAAGCCAAAGATGTGCTCATGCGCGTCGAGACCCATTTATCGATCAGGAAGATGCAAAAACAATTGGAGTGGAGAAATTCGGAATTGGAAGCGGAGATCATTCGCCGTGAATCGGTTGAAGAGCAATTGAAACTTCAAGCCGCAACAGACCCGCTAACACAACTATATAATCGGCGCCAGTTTTTTGATATTGCAGAACGGGAGGTCTCCCGCTCGGAAAGGAAAAACCGTCCCATATCCATCATCATGCTGGATATCGATAAATTCAAGGAAGTCAATGATACCTATGGACATCTGGTTGGAGACCAGGTGCTTGTGCGTTTAGCCGAATTATGTCTCAAGAATTTCAGGAAATATGATATCTGGGCGCGTTACGGTGGCGAGGAATTCGTCGCTATGTTGCCAGAAACGGATCTCCAACAATGCGAACTCGTCGCTGAGCGGCTTCGAAAGCTGGTTGCCAATACAAGCATGCAGATTGGCCAAACTGCTTTGTCGATCACGGTTAGCATGGGTATTGCTTGTATGGACGTCGATTCAGACCTCAGCATCGATGAATTGCTGGATCAAGCAGATAAGACCCTGTATCAGTCAAAACGGGAAGGACGCAATCGGGTGACAGTTGCTTCATAAGATCCTCCTAATTTTTTCGGTCTTTGGGATTTCCCGTGGTTTTGCTCAAAGGGGATTGCCACGCTATGCGCCCGTCATGTGGGAAATTGCGGCGAGTTTGCGCCACATATGGGTCTGGATTTGTCACGCCGATGGCGGACCGAGCACCCCGGACATTCCCAAAGACCCAATTTTTTGCAGCTCGGGGCTCTAGGAATCCCGTGGTAATATTCAGATTTGGGGCTATCCCCCCAAATCTGGGAACTAGCCCGGCGATTCTTAGAAGGTCTGCAACTCTCCTATACCAAAATTCTGAGTCTAAGATAGGGTGGGTAAGATATCTGAACCTGTTATAAAACTAATAATATTATACTATTGACAATACTGTGTATTATATAGTATAATGTATCACATAGAGGAAATGCAATGGGCGAACCTAATCTCGAAAAACTGACTTTAGAGCTCCGTCGTGGGGTAATTACCCTGGCTGTGCTCAGCCAGCTCGACGAAGAGCAGTATGGCTATTCGTTGATCCAAAGATTGAGTGACCTGGGTTTGCAAGTCGAGCAAGGGACACTTTACCCATTGTTACGGCGGCTGGAAGATCAGGGACTGTTGCAAAGTGACTGGCGGGTAGAAGAGTCCCGTCCACGCCGCTACTATCGCATCAGCCCGGTCGGTGAGCAATTGTTGCCTGCCCTCAAAGCTGAGTGGGATGCTTTGGTAAATGCTATGGAGAGAATGTTATGAAACTTGAACCTGAATACGAACAATTGATCAATACCTATATCGATGAAGTTGGCTTCAATCTACCGAGGAAGAAACGCGCTGATATTGCAACTGAAATGCACTCGTTGATTTTAGATGCCCTGGAAGACCGCTCTGAGGGCGCTGAAGCAGACGAAGAGATGGTATTGGAAGTACTAAGAGAATTTGGCCCGCCTGTCGATGTAGCAGCTTCTTATCATCGCTATAACTACGTCATTGGACCAAGTATGTATGCTCCATTCTGGTTGACTGTGCGCGGTGCGTTAATCCTTACGGCAGTAGTATTCCTGATTGGTTTTGGGGTTGGATTTGTTCAGAATGCACCTCAATCTGTGCTGGTTTTCCTGGAAGATCTAGGCGCATTGTTCTCGAATTTTTGGGATTCCGCACTGCAAGCTTTTGCTATCATTGTCCTGGTATTCATCTTGCTGGAGCGGACAATCCCAGACCAGGATTGGGTCGGTCAGCTCAAAGCTTGGGAAGCGCTGGGCCAGGTGCCCATCCTGCGTGAACTATTAGGTCGCACAACAGCCCCTAAAAGTTGGGATCCCACAAGTTTGAAGACCACCCCGAAATCTGAACGAGTTTCCCGAGGCGAAACGATTTTCGAAGTTGCCATCATTATCTTGGTGGCGATCCTGTTCAATTTCTTCTCCCACAGAGTAGGTGCATTTGGCTTCCATAATGGCCAACCCTGGTTCATACCTTTGTTGGCTTCCACTTTCGGTACCTATTTGCCCTGGTGGAATTTATACTGGCTGCTGATAATTGCCTTGAATTTTTATCTATTAGCCCTTGGACGTTGGACTCGCCTGACCCGTTGGGCGGAGCTGGGTTTGCTGATCTTCAGTGGGGTGATTGTTTATTTCATGCTGGTTGGTCCCCCAATATTGGGATTGAATCCTGAATATATCGCGCAGGCTGATGTATCTAAAAATGACATCCAGTTGACAAAGGAAATCATATTGCCCATCCTGATAACCATTTTGGATGTGTTCCTGGTGTTGCATTTGATTGGGAAATCCATCAAGCTGATCATCAAGCTCCTCCGTCTTTTGGGTAAACCACAAGTACTGGTGTGGAAGCAGGCTGATGGCTAAACTTTTATAGAACCTTAGGTTTTGGAGGCACACTATGACCCTTCGTGACATTCAACTACCAGCAGATTTAATCCCTTTGGGAGAGTTGATTACGCAGAGTTTTCAGTACCCTGAAAACGAGGCCTGGAGCGTGCAGACCGATGAGCAAGAGCAGTTAGTCGAGTCAGTGAACAACCTTAGCCGGATTTGGCCCTTGATTAAATTCGCCGGTTTGTTCGCAACTTCGGTTCGTGATCTCCTGCGAGGCTGTGTGTGGGAAGAGGATGGCAAACTTGTTGGCGCAGCCATTGTACAACGGCATGGTTCCACGGATACCTGGATTGTAGGTACAGTTGCTGTACTCCCTGATTATCGCCGTCGTGGACTTGCGCGCAAACTTGTAGAGAGGGGTCTTGAGATCATCCGCCAGGAAGGTGGTAAGAGGGTCTGGTTGAGTGTCATTGATGGCAATGTGCCCGCTTATTCTTTATATGAACGCCTGGGTTTTGAGCATTACAGTGGTCAAATCGAATTTCAGGCCTCTTCAGAAGAGATCCCTGCGATGCCTGTTTTGCCCGAAGGCTATGAACAATCAACACTCAAAAAGTTCGACTGGCGGCCGAAATTTGAACTGGATAAACGGATATCCCCTGAGAATTTACTTAAATACGAGCCTGTAGTGGAAGGCCGCTATCGCCAACCTCTAGTAATGCGTTTAATATATCCACTGATTATGCTGGCTCAAGGAATGCGCGAAGATGGGGTTTGGATTAGGTCTGCTGAGGATGGACGTGTGATTGCTCGTGGGGAGTATTCTGTTCCTCGCAGAAAGATCGGTTTCAACGCCCTTTGGGTGCGCCTGGACCCAGAGAGGGTTGAACTGGCCTCGTATTTGGTGGGGTTTCTGTTATATCAAGTTTCCACTTTAAGCCCAGGGCGAAGAATAGAGATGTCTGTGCCTTTGTGGATGGAACCGTTAATCGCTGCCGCAGAGCAGGCTGGCTTCGAGCGCCGTATGACATATCATCGAATGGGGATTTTGCTGGACAATTAATTGGTCAAGTAAGCAAGCGAAGTGACAGTCACCGGCAAGGTGACTGTCACTTCGCTTCTTTTTCTTTACCCTCGCCAGGCAGCGACGATCAAGGCCAGCCAGCCGAGAATGAAGAAGACACCCCCGAGAGGGGTCAGCAAACCCAGGTTGACGCCCTTATAGGCCAGTTCGCCATTAGCGACTAAATAATACAAACTGCCTGAAAACAGGATAATGCCCAAAACGAAGAACCAACTTGCCGCACGGAGCGTGTTGCTGCGATTCCACCAATGTGTGTGAGCCCAAGACATCAGGATCAATGTCAGGGCGTGGTACATCTGGTAGCGGGCGGCCTTTTCCCAAATGGCAATTCGGTCAGGGGTGACCATGCTTTCTAGCCCATGCGCGCCGAAAGCGCCTGCGGCTACAGCTACTCCTGCCAAAGAAGCGCCAAAGATAAAGAAAAACTTTTCCATAAATAGCTCCTATCCAAGGGGGATTCTGTCCGCTGTCCTTTTTCTTCGGGCAAGTACCCTTCGATAATAATGAAAACTGGCCAGGAATAGGCTGCCGCCAATGCCTGCATACATGACAGCCAGATAAGGTTTGGGGATCAACGCTGAAGTGCGCAAAAATATCCCTAATGAGATCATAAAAGCTACCAGGGGATAGCTTGTCCAACTCTGAAACGCAAATATACAAATACTTCCTTCTGTATACCGATCGATCCGCAGGATATTTCGATTGGCGAATGCCGAAAACCCAAAAGCATAGATGGCCATTGCCAGGCTGATGCCCACTGCAGCCAAGCTAAATGCGGTGATTGATTTTTCGGGCTTTAGCCAGCCATAAGCCAACCAGTTCAACCATACTCCCACCCCCGACCACATCAATCCGGCCATCAAGTAAAGCCAATCCTTGGGGGCACCTGGTTTGAGTTTTATGAGCAAAAGAACTCTCCGTTAAGATGTTAGATATCAGCGGAATTGTATCAGGAATTTACAGATTCAATGGATTACGCTTTTTCTATTTCCCCTTTTTGCCGATGCCTGCATTTCGAGCCCTGATGATCGCCTGAGCACGGTCACTTACCTGAAGTTTGCTAAAGATATTGGAGACGTGATTGCGAACGGTTTTGGGGGCTAGTACCAATCGTTCAGCAATGGCCGAGTTGGTCAATCCTTGGGCGATCAGTTCCAATATTTCGCGCTCTCTCTCAGTCAGTTCTGGGAATACATCGGGAGCTGAAGTTTCCGTTTGGCTGAAAAAACTGATCAGACGTTCTGCAACCTTTGGGCTGAAGATTGCCTCTCCACTGGCAATTGCCTTGATTGCCCGGATGGTCTCATCTGGATCAGCACCTTTAAGCAGATAACCGCGTGCCCCAGCCTGCATGGCGTGGAAGACAGAGTCGTCATCGATCATGGTGATCATCAAGATACCGATTTGAGGATTATCGCGCAAAATCAGTCGCGTCGCTTCGATGCCGTTCAATTCGGGCATGTTGATATCCATCAGGATAATATCGGGTTTTAGCTTGTTGGCCTGGGCTACAGCTTCTTCCCCGCTGGTCACTTCACCGACGATTTCCATCTCTGGGATTGAGGTCAACAGCGAGCTCAAGCCAAACCGGAATACAGGGTGATCGTCGACAATGAGAACTCGTATCTTTGGCATATTTATGTCCCGTGGGTCTCAAGTGGGAAGAATGCCATCAGGTGCGTACCCTTCCCGGCGGTGGAGACCACATTAAAGGTGCCGCCTAACTCCTGGCAACGTTGGCGCATGGATGCCAGTCCGATTCCTGGTTGATGATCCGGTTTTAACCCTTGCCCATTATCAATGATATCCAGGCTGAGGCCCTCTTTTTCAACGCTCAGACGAACTGTGCAATTGGTAGCATCAGCATGCCGGATGACGTTGTTAAGGGCTTCTTGGCAGATCAGGTAGCAGGCCACTTCGACTGCCGCGGGTAGCGGCGCGATGGAATCAGGAATATCTGGGGCGATCTGAATGCCGCTGGTTTTGAATTTGCCGATCTGAGCCTTGATGGCGCCGAGCAGGCCGAGATCGTCAAGGGCGGGTGGGCGCAAGTCATGCACCACACGACGGATGTCATCCGTGGCATGCTGCGCATGTTTAATAGCTTCGGCCAGTAATTTATCGGCTTTTTGGGGATCTTGCTTGTAGAGACGGCGAGCGGCGGTCATTGTCAGGGTCTGGCTGGCCAGTTGGGGGCCCAGGCCGTCGTGCAGGTCTTGGCGGATGCGGCGACGTTCCTCCTCTTGCGCACTGACTAATTGCTGGTGAGCGCGTTGTAGATCGGCGGTCAGGCGGGCGTTGTGAGTGGCTGCGCCAGCCTGGCGGGCGATGTTTTCGAGAAGTTGCATTTCTTTGAGGCTGAATGATTCCTCCTTGGCACGCCGGACAACCACAAAGTGGCCGACTGATTCTCCCTGGTAAATCAAGGGGATGCGTATACCCTGATTGACGGGTACCCCGTAGCTGGCGGCGATTTCCCCCTCAGCACCAAGTTCGATAGCCACATAGGGCAGTTTGAGGGTTTGGGCTACAGTCTCCACGATGCCTGCCAGGATCGTCTGGGGTGTGCCCGTATTTTCGATCTGCGCTCCCAACTTGGAGAGCACTGCCACCGGGTCATCGCGTTCGCCATACATCAGGCGGTTGACGCCACGCTGCAGGCGGTCTCGAATGGGTTGGAACAGGATCGCCACTAGGCCCGTGGTGAGAAAGGTAATGAATGAGCTGTCTCCAAACTGAAACAAATTGCCCAGGGCGCCGACAACCAAGATATACAAGAGCATCGTGGCCAGCGTCAGGGTGCCATACACCAGGGTGCGGTTGATGACGATGTCGATATTCCATAGGCGAGCGCGGGTAATGGCGATGGTCATGCTCACCGGGATGATATTGAGAGAAGCCCACCAGCCCACTTCTGAGAGCGAAGCCCACCAGGGACGCGGCGTGCCCGGTGGCATACTTTCGAGATAGAAATAGGGATACGTCGAAATCAGGATATAGCCCAGCCAGAGCGCGAAGCCGAATAAGACCCATTTGGTCTGCTGGCGTTCATCGACCTTGGAAACCCGGCGATAGCGGTAAATCTGGGCGTACAGCCCCAACCCTAACAGCGTTATCCACAGCGATCCCAGGATCATCAGACCAGTGATGTTCTCTGTAGAGATGGGAAAGAAGAGCGCTAGCAGGTTCCAGGGGATCGAGGCGATCAGCAACCAACGCGTCCAGTCCGGCACGAACCTTCCATTAGGGAACAAGACCAACAGTGCCACGGTGGGGGTCGCCATGAGGATAGATTGTACATCCACAGCAAAGTCGGTATTCCCCAGCCAATAGAACCCCCAGTGTTCCAGAGGCCCGGTCATGACCACGCCGTAAAGCAGCAGATAGATGGAGACCGCCGCCACAGCTGGGTTCTCGAACTTGCGTCGGAAGAGCACCCATGACAAAGCCAGCGATAGCCCTCCTGAGGTCAGCGATATCAAACTGTTGAAAATCAGCAGGGCAATGAACCCTTGGGAAGGTTCTGCGACTACGCCATGTGCGGGCACTCCTTGGTTGATTCGAGAAGCGTATCCAGGAAGCGCAGTGACGAAAATGATCAGCGCCACAACAGCCAGGATCATCCAGCCCAGTCGGGCGGCCTGGAGCCAACCAGCGGACAGCTCATCGCCTGGGCCATCGCCTACTTTTAGGGGAGATTTCTGGGGAGGCTGTACAGGTTCCCCAGGCATAATCCGATCGGCACCCCGCTGTAGGTTGTCGCGCAGCGGCTTGAACAGGGCGACCACAAATAAAGCGGTCAATGCCAGGCCAACCAGATTGTCTCTGGTTTGCAACACCAGTCCAGTTGCGGCGACTGCCAGGGAGTAAAACCCGATCACCAGGGCTGTCAAGGCGCCATAGACCAGCGTGCGGTTGATCAAGATATCGATATCGTAGAGGCGGTAACGCAGGATCGCGATTCCAATTGATATTGGTAGTGCAGTGACGAAGAAAAGCAATGTCAGGTTGGCAGTTAGCCCCCCGAATTGTCCCACGATCCCGGCTATGGGTGTCAGGACAGCGACATAAGCGATCCACTTGATCTGTTGGCGCACCTCCCCGCCAGCTTGCCGGTAGCGCAGGATCAGCGATAGCGCCGCAGCGAACATCAGCGGTAAGCCGAAGACCAATACCAGCAGCGATGGTGGTGATAACCACGCCACGCGGCTCTCCAGTCCCTCAATACCAAAGGGGTTGACTATAAAGTTAAGGTTATCCAATGGTCCTGGCGAGAAGATCAGCCAGATGCTGCCGAGAAGGATCCAAAGGGCGCTAATCTGGGCAATGATGCGCCAGCGTGGGGTCAAGTATTTGCCATCTGGGAAGAGTAAAAGGGTATAAATACCAATCAGCGCCATGCTCGGCAGCCAGAGCCAATGGCTCAAGCCGGCGATGATTTCGCCCGCAGGGAGATACCCTGGGCGTGTGAGAATTGCGAAAGCTCCGTATTCCTCGCCAAAGCCGGTCAGTATCCCAAATAGGCCGGATGCCATTAGCAGCCAGCCAATTGGATTTTTTGTCCGTCGACGGGCAATCAACGCGCCGACCGTGACCACCGGGATATTGACGAGCGATTGAAAGCCCCAAAACCCCCAGCGATCGGGTAATGGCGTTGACCGGTTCAGTACAAACAGGACAATTCCTGCTGCGGCAATTGTCATCGCCAGGAGCCAGATCATCCCAGCTAGCAAACGAATGCGGGCTTTATCACTCAAGTTGAGTGTGTTCTCGCTCATCTTTGGTCCATTCTACCGCGTAGAGGATAATGGAAAATTAACGTTGATTTAGTGATTCTGATTAGTCGCTGCAGGCATAAACCTGCTTACAGATTTGAAAACTTTGAAATTGTTATGCTAATTTGCAGTATCATAGAATTGTATAGTCAGTTTAAAGAAGTCATTAATTGGCTCTCTAGGAATCACCGGGCTAGTTCCCAGATTTGGAGCGCTCTTCGCAGGCGCACACCCCAAATCTAGGCATTACCATGGGTATTCCGAGAGACCCTATTTTTGTATATCCTAGGGTTATGAGATGCAATTAGAACAAAAATCACACAAAGACAATCTTGACACCAGGGCAGATGCCGATCGTTCAGCATATTTAGAGTTAGTGAATTTCATTCCAGATGGATTTATCGTGACAGATGCGAATTTCCTGGTTCTGGAGTCGAACCATGCTGCAGAAGCCCTGCTCGATGTTCAGCGGAATTTGTTGATTGGTGAGTCCCTGCTTAAGTTCATCCCGGACGATCAGCAAGCTTTGATTCGAGAGAAAATCTCTCGAATCAACACTCAAGCAATTGACAGATTTACAGATTGGGAAATGGAGTTACTCAAATACGATCGCTCGATCATCCCTTGTATGGCGACAATTTTGGGAAAGCAGGAGACCGAAAGCAAGCCGGCATCATTCTTATGGCTGCTACGAGATAATTCTGGGCAAAAGCAAATCGATGAAGCGCTCTGGGCAAGCGAGAAACGCTTCCGGTCAGTTGCTGAAACTGCAAGTGATGCCATTATCATCTTCAACAGTCGCTTGCATCTCATTTACTGGAATGAAACAGCCAAAAATATGTTTCGCTACCCGTCTGGCGAGACCATGTATAAATTGCTCGGAACGATTGTCACCGGCGACTTTAGTGAAAGATTAGACCGTGACATCGAGCGCATAATCACCACAGGTCAGTCGGAACTGACTGGCAAGTCTTTTGAAGCGACTGGCATCAGGCAAAATGGCCAAGAATTTCCCATTGAACTTTCATTGGCTACCTGGCAAGCGGGTGAGGATATTTATTTTACGATCATCGTTCGAGATATTTCCGAGCGCAAACAGGCTGAACAAAAATTGCTGATTTCAGAGAAAATGGCTTCACTGGGTCGCTTGACAGCCGGAATCGCACACGAAATCAACACACCAATTGCGGCTGTCCGTGCTGCGCTGGTCGAGGCCACAGCGTTAGTCGAGGAGTGTCAGGTATCCATAGGAGATCCTGAAGTAAGCCAAAATGATTGGGTAGAAATGGTTCATGATCTACATAGTACAGTATCCCTGGCTGAAAGATCTGCCAGCCGGGCGGCGCGTTTTGTGCAAAGTATCAGGAGCCAAACCCAGGATCCGGAGGCGCATGCTGAAAATTTCTTTGATGCTAATATCGTCATCACAGATTCTGTGATGATGCTCAACCACTTATTTCGCAAGGAGAACTGTTCGTTTACTTATGATGCTCCAAGAGAAGGGGTTATGCTGTTTGGTTCGCCTGGGCGATTTTCCAGAATAGTGATCAATTTACTGACCAATGCCATAGATGCAAGTGTAAATAAAGGGGGAGGTCCGATTAGCTTGAGTATCAGGCCCGTAGGGAACGAAATAGTCATGCAAGTAACCGATCAAGGTGCGGGTATCAAGCCGGAACATATCTCCAAGCTCTACGATCCAATGTTTACGACCAAGCCTTTTGGAGAAGGAAGTGGTTTGGGTTTGACCATTGTTCACCAGAACGTTACGACTCATTTTGGCGGCAAGATTGAAGTAGAAAGCACGCCTGGGAAAGGAACTGAATTTCGACTCTATTTTCCTATACGAGATGAAGTTTCTAAACTTGAAAGTTGATAGCATAGAGATCAAAAGCTTTATTGCTTATGTGGCAAAATGTGCTTTGAATTTTATTAAGATCTCATGTTACGCAGTCAATAGAAGTAATCCAGAAAATAAGGGGTGGGGGCGGAGCCCCCACCCCTTATTTTCTGATGTCTCTTGTTTTGAGTGCGTAACATCAGTAAAGATATCGTTATGGGTAAACTGAATTTCAGTTTAGGCGACCTGATCGAGAGTCGCTACCGGGTGATAGAAGAGATCGGCGCAGGGGGCATGGGCCAGCTATACCGGGTGGCCGATACCGGGCATAAGGATGCAGAGCTGGCGCTGAAGATGGTCAGGCTGCAAGCCAGCGAGATTTCAGAAACCGATTACCTGGAGAAGTTCCAGCAGGAATTCCGCTTACTGACCCAGTTGTGGCACCCCAACCTGATCAAGGTGCACGACTATGGGGTTACTGAGGGGGGCAACTTCTATTATACGATGGCTTATGTGGAAGGTGCTAACCTGTCTGGAGCTATGGCTGGTATGGGGCTTACTCAACTGGTGCCAACCATGGTGCAGATCTGCCGGGCGTTGGCCTACCTGCATGCCCGTGGAGTGATCCATGGAGATCTCAAGCCAGCCAACGTGCTGCTCGCTGTTCCTGCGGGGGATCAGGTCAGGCTGGTGGACTTTGGAGTGGCGCTGGAAATGCAGGCCCAACAGGGGGATCAAAGGTTTATTACGCCCTATTATTCAGCCCCGGAGGTCGCTCTAAAGCGCAAGATAGATGGGCGCGCCGACCTGTACAGCCTGGGGACGATTGCTTACACCTGGTTGGTGGGGGAGCCACCAAATTTCATGTTGGGTGCAGACCGCCTGATTGCCATGACGTTGAGGGAAGCGTTGAGTGAGCAGCGAGATTTGCCGCCGGACATGGAAGAAGTGATAGCACGCTTGTTGGCTGAAAACGCAGATCAGCGCTACACCAACGCCAATGCGGTCATCGAAGCGCTGAACCTCGCCACTGGCAGTGCCTATGCCCTGGAGACGAAAGATACCGCCAGCAGCTATGCCCTGCGGGCACGCTTTGTGGGGCGAGATTCCGAACTTGCGCAGTTGCATGGATTATGGCAACAAGCGATTGCAAACCAAGGTCGATTGGTGCTGATTGGTGGCGAAAGCGGGGTTGGCAAAACGCGCCTGGTAGAGGAGTTGGAAGTGCAGGCAGAGCTGGGGGGAGCACGGGTGATTTGGGGACAGTGCTTGGAGAGCGGGGGTAGTGCTTATCACCCCTGGCGCGAGGTGCTGCGCGTGCTGCTAAGCTATGTCGAGGGGTTTGAAGGTGCAGACCTGGAGCGGTTGGGGCCGGTGCTGGCTGCCATTCTCCCAGAATTATGGCATAGGCCTTACATGGCCGGTTTATCTCCCCCGGCCGAATTGGAGCCAGCGGCTGCACAGCAGCGACTGAACGATGCCATCGTGCAGGTGTTGCAGGTAACATCTGTGATCAGACCCACGCTGGTAGTGGTCGAAGATGTTCATTGGGCGGATGAGGCTACGCTGGTATTGATCGACTTCCTGGCGAGGGTATTAAATTTTAACGACCTGATGGTGTGTGTCACGTATCGTAGCGAGGAAGTGGCAGGCGATGATTTCCTGGTTCAGCTTGGGGGTCAATATGTCAGACGCGTTCTGTTGCAAAATCTTATCCCGGAGCATAGCGACGAGTTGGTCGAGTCGATGTTGGGGATCAGGCGCTTACCAGCAGTGATGGTAGCAAAGATCCAGCAGATTACCGCCGGCAACACCTTCTTCGTACAGGAACTGATCCGTTCGCTGGCGGAGGAAGGAGTGGTGTTGCAGCGCACGCTGGATGGTTGGCGGGTCGACGAGCAGGCCTTAGCCGAGGTTGGTTTGCCAGAGTCTATCCAGCAGGTGGTCTGGGAGCGTCTGGAAAAGTTGTCCCCAGACACACAGCAGGTGCTGCGCTGGGCGGCGATCGTGGGGCCGATGTTTTGGGATGGGGCTGTGGAGGAAATCGGTCAGGCCTCCAGAGCGCGGGTGCAAGCGGCATTGGGCGACGGCTTGGATAAGGGGTTGATCTTCGAGCGGGAGACGTCAGCCTTCGAGGGGGAACGGGAGTTCCTATTTGCCAAACCCGCCGTGCGGGAGGTGAGCTATGAGAGCGTCTCGCCGCCACAGCGACTGGAAACCCACGGCCGGGTGGCGGCGTGGCTGATGGCTCGCAGTGATGATGAAGTGGGTGAGCATCTGGGCCTGATAGGCGGACACTTGGAGAGATCTGGGCAAACTGCGCAGGCGGTGATCTACATGCACCGGGCTGGCGAACAGGCCGCGGCTCAGTTTGCCAACGTGGAGGGGATTGCGCACTTTACCAGGGGGGTGCAGTTGCTCGAGAGGCTACCTGATACCCCTGAGCGCGTCCAGCAAGAACTCGCTCTGCAAATAGGTTTGGGCATCCTGCTAGCAACAGCTAAGGGCTATGCAGCCCCAGAACCGCGCCGCGCTTACGCCCGGGCTTGGGAACTGTGTCAGCAGATAGGCGAGACTCCAGAGCTCATCCCGATGTTACTTAGATTGTGGAGCGTTTATCTCGTAGGGGCCGAACATCAGACAGCGTTCGAGGTGGCAGAGCAGATCCTTAGCTTGGCTCAGCGCTTGCAGGAACCGCTGCAAATCGCCTTGGCCCACTGGACGCAGGGGATGTCCTTGTTCTGTCTTGGAGAATTAGCGCCAGCCCTGGCCCACCTGGAGGAGGTGATTGCCTTCTACGATCCCCAGCAGCACGGCTTCCTGGCCTCCCTCCTCGGACAGGACCCTGGAATAACCTGTCTATCATGGGCAGCCTGGATTCTTTGGTGCCTTGGCTTTCCGGATCAGGCCTTGAAGCGCAGCCAAGAGGCACTTTCCTTGGCTCGTGAGCTGGCTCACCCCCTTACCTTGGGTTTTGCCCTGAACTCTGCTGTTCATTTCCATGATTACCTCGGTAAGCAGCAGGCAGTCCTCGAGCTTACCGAAGCCCTTACGCGACACGTGACTGATCATGGGTTGGCGCTTTATCAAGCAGGAGCAGATATTACCCAAGGATTGACGCTAACTGAGGTTGGACGAGTTGAAGAGGGGATAGCGCAGATACGCCAGGGCTTGGCCGCCTACTGGGCTACAGGCTCACGGATGGACTACCCGAACCTTCTTATGATGTTGGCTACGGCGTATGGGCTGGCTGAGCAGGCCGAGGAGGGGCTGAGCCTGCTGGCCGAGGCACTGGCTATGGTGGAGGACACCGGCGAGCGTTTCTACGAAGCGGAAATGCACCGGCGCAAAGGGGAGTTGTTGCTGATGCAGGGTGAAGCCGAAGCCGAGGTGGAATCATGTTTTCAGCACGCCATCGCCCTTGCCCGCCGCCAGGGTGCAAAAACATGGGAATTGCGGGCCGCGCTGAGCCTGAGTCGTCTGTGGCACAGGCAAGGCAAGCCAGCAGAAGCCCGACAACTGCTGGCAGGGATTTATAGTTGGTTTGGGGAGGGGTTTGACACCGCTGATTTGCAGAAAGCCAAGGCGCTGCTCGAAGAACTGTCGCAGGAGAATCGCGCAGTGCAGACGCGCTAGCCCTGCGCCAGGGAAACGCTTACACAGCCCACGAACTGCTGCAAGAACGGGTCGCCAAAACCATCGACGATGAATTGCGCCACTCGTTTCCGGAGAATGTAGCTGCGCATCGAGAGATTATCTTGACATTTAACCAAAACGCACCCCAGGAAGGTTAGATTGCAGAGATGACGCTAGCAGGCAATGAAGTTGGCGACCTGATCGAGAGTCGCTACCGGGTAATGGAACCCATTGGCGCAGGGGGCATGGGCCAGCTCTACCGGGTGGTCGATACCGGTCGTAAGGATGCGGAGCTGGCGCTGAAGATGGTTAGGCTGCAGGGTAGCGGGATTTCCGAAAGCGAGTTACTGGAGAAGTTCCAACAGGAATTCCGCTTGCTGACCCAGTTATGGCACCCCAACCTGATCGAGGTGCACGACTATGGGGTGACCGAGGGGGGCGATTTCTACTACACCATGGATTATGTGGATGGGCCCAATCTATCGGATGCCATGGCTGGCATGGGGATTGACCAATTGGTGCCAACCATGGTGCAGATCTGCCGGGCTTTAGCCTACCTGCATGGGCGTGGCATTTTCCATGGCGACCTGAAGCCAGCCAACGTGCTCCTCGCTGTTCCTGCGGGGGAACAAGTCAGGCTGGTGGACTTTGGATTGGCGCAGGAAATGCAGGTACAGCTAGAGGGCCAAAGGTATATCACCCCCCATTATGCAGCCCCGGAGTTAGCCCATGGGCGCAGGGTGGATGGGCGCGCGGATTTGTACAGCCTGGGGGCCATCGCCTACACCTGGCTGGTGGCGGAGCCGCCGGATTTCATGTTGGGAACCGAGCGTCTGATCGCTATGGCGTTGCGGGAAGCATTGCGTGCGCAACCAGAAGTGCCGCACAGCATCGATGATGTGATAAAGCGTTTACTGTTGGAAAACCCAGAACAGCGCTACGCCACTGCCAATGAGGTCATCGAGGCCCTGAATCTCGCTACGGGCAGCGCCTATGCCCTGGAGACAAAGGAAACTGCCAGCAGCTATGCCCTGCGGACGCGTTTTGTAGGGCGAGAGGCGGAGATGGCGCAATTGTGGACTTCCTGGGAGATGGCCCAAGGAGACCAGGGTCAGATGGTGCTGATCAGTGGTGAGAGTGGCGTGGGCAAGACGCGCTTGGTGAATGAGTTGGAAGTGCAGGTAGAGCTGGAGGGAGTGCGAGTGGTGTGGGGGCAGTGCCTGGAGAGTGGGGGCGGTGCCTATCAACCCTGGCGAGAAGTGCTGCGGGTATTGCTACGCTATATCGAAGGGGTTGAAGATTTCGATCTGGCGCGGCTGGGCCCAGTGCTGGCGACGATCTTGCCTGAACTATGGGAGCGGTCAACCACGGCTGGTATGGCACCCCCGGCAGAACTGGAGCCTGCGGCCGCACAACAGCGTTTGAACGATGCTATCCTGCGGATGTTGCAGGCTGCGGCGGGAGCTCGTCCCACGCTGGTGGTGATCGAGGATGCCCACTGGGCAGATGAGGCCACGCAGTTGTTGATCGGTTTCCTGGCGAGGGTGTTGGACTTTGGCGGCCTGATGGTGTGTATTACCTACCGTAGTGAGGAGGTGGGCGAAGATCAGCTTTTACATCAGCTCAGCGGTGAGCCAGTCAAACGTATCCCGCTGGAAAATCTGACGCCGGAACGTACCAATGAGTTGGTCGAGTCGATGTTAGGCATGGCGCGCCTGCCGCAGGGAATGATGGAGAAAATCCAGGGGACCACCGCTGGGAATACCTTTTTTGCGCAGGAGCTGATCCGCTCGCTGGCAGAGGAAGGAGTGGTGTTGCAGCGTACATTGGATGGCTGGCGGGTCGATGAGCAGGCTTTAGCTGAGGTCGGTTTGCCGGACACCATCCAGCAGGTGATCTGGCGGCGTCTGGAGAGGCTCTCACCGGATACGCAGATGGTGCTGCGCTGGGCGGCGGTAGTGGGAGTAGTGTTCTGGGATGGGGTGTTAGCAGATGTTTCTGGAGTAGGAAAGGATTTAGTGGCTAGGGCCTTGAGCGAGGCTGCTGAACAGGAGCTGGTCATCCTGAGGGATGAAAGCTCTTTTGCCAGTAAGCGCGAGTACCTGTTTGTGAAACCGGTCATGCAGCAGGTGAGTTATGCCAGTATTCCTGGGGAGGAACAGCGCGCAGCGCATGCTGGGGTGGTGACCTGGATGCTGGCGCGCCCTGATAACGAGATCGAGGCACACTTGGGTCAGATCGCTGAGCATCTGGAAGGTGCGGGGCAGATCGAGCAGGCAGTTCAGTACTTTAGGCGAGCCGGGGAGCAAGCCGCGAACCAGTTTGCCAACGCTGAGGCGATCAGTTACCTCGGACGAGCCCTGGAGCTGACGCCGCAGGAGGATGCCCCGAGGCATTCGACCCAGCGCTACGATCTGCTGCTGGCGCGTGAAAAGGTATATGCCCTGCAGGGCGCGCGCCAGGCTCAGGTTCGTGATCTGGCAACGTTGGAAAGGGTCGCCCGAAGCTTGGCTGACGATCGACGGCGGGCCGAAGTGGCTCTGCGCCGGGCTGAATATGCTGAGGCGACCGGCGACTATCCAGGGGCTATCGCCGCTGCACAGGAGGCCATACGCTATGCCCAGACCGCCCAGTGTGTGAGCGCTGAGGCGGAGGCCTACTGCAAGTGGGGGTATGCCCTCTATCGCCAGGGAGAGTACGAGGCCGCCCGGCTGCAGCTCGAACAGGCGCTGGCACTGGCCCAGGCAGCAGACGATCGCCAGGTGGAAGCAGCCACCCTGCACAGCCTTGGCAACAGCTTTCTTATTCATCGAGGTGAGTTCGCCAAGGCCAGGTCTTACTACGAGCGGGCCTTGTACATCTTCCGCGAACTGGGCAACCGGGTGCGCGAGGGCTATGCACTCAACAATCTTGGTGTTACCTTCATGTACGAGGGTGACTATGTGGCTGCCAGAAGCTACTACGAGCAAACCCTGCGCCTCAGCCGCCAGATCGGCGCCCGATTGAGCGAGTGTTACCCGCTCATCAACCTGGTTATGATCTACAACTTTTGCGGTGACTATGTCAGGGCAAAGGCGCACTTTGAACAGGTCCTGCCCATCACTCGCCAGGTCGGCTCCCGGCTGGACGAGTGCATGACCCTGGTACATTCTGCCAGCACTCTCCAGGCGATGGGTGACGGCCGGGCTGCCCTGGAAAATAGCCAACTAGCGCTGCGCATCGCCCAGGAGATCGGTTGTGGTTACGCGCAGGGAGATGCCTGGATCGCTGTGGGGCAAGCGCTGGAAGGATTGGAACGCCTGACGAAGGCGGACGAGGCCTACCGGCAGTGTCTGGGTATCAGGCGTGAGACAGGCGAGACTCACAAGGTTCCGCATACCCTGGCCGGTCTGGCCCGCGTTGCGCTACTGCAGGAGGACTTGAGCCCGACACAGGCCTATGCGGAGGAGATTCTGAGCCATATGGAGAGCATTGTGCAAGATGGCATAAGAGAATTACCCCTACTGGTGCATCTGACCTGCTACCGCGTCTTGCACGCTTGTCAAGACCCGCGCGCCCAGGCTATGCTAGAAACCGCTTACCAACAGCTACAGGAGCGGGCTGCCAGAATCACCGACGACAAATTGCGCCGCTCCTTCCTGGAGAACGTGGCCGCCCACCGGGAGATCGCGTCCAAATTTGCGCAGAGTGAGGTCAAGTCTTCATGAACTACTATGCTTTACCATCTCTACTATCTTTTGCGCTCTATCTCTTTCTGGGAAACTTTGTTTATTATCGAAACCCAGTTAGTAGATTGAACAGAGTTTTTCTGTTGGTTTGCCTATCTCAAGCCTATTGGGCACTGGCAATGTTCGGGCAGTGTCAAGCGGAAAGCGTTGAAACGGCCCGGTTTTGGCTGGTGTTTGGCAGCTTCTGGCCTATCGTGGTACCAGCTTTACTGCATTTTATGCTGGTTTTCACTGAGAAGTCAAAACTTCTCGAGAATAGATGGACCTATCTTCTAATCTATGTCCCCACGTTCCTGTTCTCCCTAGTCCTGCTGGAAGTACGCATCACTGGGGAACCGGCAAAAGTGTCTTGGGGTTGGGCACCTACTGCTATTGGAAAAACCCCAGTGTTCTATGCCGGTGCTACTTGGCTTGCTAGCCTAGCGATCTTAGCTGTGTACTTGTGCTTCCGATACTACTGGAAGACGGCTGAACCCTTGAAGAAGCAAGCCGCCAAGCTTGTATTTGCTGGTTTCCTCATTCCTGTGTCTACAGGCATCCTGACGAAGTGGGTGCTCCCCATATTCTTCGAAGTAGGTGATGTTGTCGATATCAACATCGCTGGATCCATCCTCGGGATTGGGCTGTTTGGGTATGCGATCTTGAAATATGAACTGTTTACGCTGACCCCAGCGACCGCAGCAGAAGGCATCCTATCTACCATGGCCGACGCTCTGATTCTGGTCACTCCTGACAACGTAATTCGGGTGGTTAACCGAGCAGCGTCAGAACTTCTTGGATATAAAGAAAGCGAATTGATCGGCCAATCCGTGGAGAGTATACTTAAAGATACAGCGCGGGAGGAACTGAACAGAACCGGTTCTGCCAGTGACATTGAAACCTCCTTTCGGTTGATGGACGACGGAGATATTCCTATCTCTCTATCGGCATCCCTGATGCGAGATGAAAATGGAACACCACAGGGCATCATCTACGTTGGCAGAGACATCACTGAGCGCAAACAGGCTGAACAAAAATTGCTGATTTCAGAGAAAATGGCTTCACTGGGTCGCTTGACAGCCGGAATTGCACACGAAATCAACACACCAATTGCGGCTGTCCGTGCGGCGCTGGTCGAGGCTACAGCGTTAGTCGAGGAGTGTCAGGCATCCATAGGCGATCCTGAAGTAAGCCAAACTGATTGGAAAGTAATGGGTACAGGATCTGCATGATGCAGTATCCATAGCTGATAAATCTGCCAGCCGGGCGGCGCGTTTTGTGCAAAGTATCAGGAACCAAACCCGGGATCCGGAGTCACATTCTGAGCATGTATTTGATGCCAATATCGTCATCACAGATTCTGTGATGATGCTCAGCCACTTATTTCGCAAGGAGAATTGTTCGTTTACTTATGATGCTTCAAGCAAAGGGATTATGCTGTTTGGTTCGCCTGGACGATTTTCTAGAATTGTGATTAATTTGTTGACCAATGCCATTGATGCTAGTGTAAATAAAGGGGGCGGTCCGATAAGCTTGAGTATCAGGCCCGTAGGGAACGAAATTGTCATGCAAGTAACCGATCAGGGTGAAGGTATCAAGCCGGAACATATCTCCAAGCTCTACGATCCAATGTTTACGACCAAGCCTTTTGGAGAAGGAAGTGGTTTGGGTTTGACCATTGTTCACCAGAACGTTACGACTCATTTTGGCGGCAAGATTGAAGTAGAAAGCACATCTGGGAAAGGAACTGAATTTCGCCTATTTTTTCCCATTCGAGATGAAGCTTCTCAGGTCGAAGGTTGATCAGCATAGTGATCAAAAGCTTTTTTGCGTATGTTGCTAAATGTGCTTTGATTTTCATTAAGATACTGTTATGGGTAAGCTGTATTTCGGCATTGGCGACCTGATCGAGAGTCGCTACCGGGTGATAGAAGAGATCGGCGCAGGGGGCATGGGCCAGCTCTATCGGGTGGCCGATACGGGGCGCGAGGATGCAGAGCTGGCGCTGAAGATAGTCAGGCTGCAGGGCAGCGGGATTTCAGAAACCGAGTTACTGGAGAAGTTCCAAGGAGAATTCCGTTTGCTGACCCAGTTGTGGCACCCCAACTTGATCGAGGTGCACGACTATGGGGTGACCGAGGGGGGAGATTTCTACTACACAATGGCCTATGTGGATGGGCCCAATCTATCGGATGCCATGGCTAGCATGGGGATTGGCCAACTGGTGCCAACCATGGTGCAGATTTGCCGGGCGCTGGCTTACTTGCATGCGCGCGGCATCTTCCATGGGGATCTGAAGCCCGCCAACGTGCTGCTGGACGAGGAGCGGGTCAGGCTGGTGGATTTCGGCTTGGCGCAGGAGATGCAGGCAGAGCAAGGGGGACAGAGGTATATCACGCCCTATTATGCAGCCCCGGAGTTAGCTCAGGGGCGCAGGGTGGATGGGCGTGCGGATCTGTACAGCTTGGGGGCGATGGCCTACACCTGGCTGGTGGGTCAGCCGCCAGATTTTATGCTGGCTGCCGAGCGCTTTATCGCCATGGCGTTGAAGGAGGCTCTGAGTGCACAGCGCGCAATGCCGCCAGGCATCGGGGATTTGATCATTTGTTTGCTGGCACAAGACCTAGAACTGCGTTTCGCCACCGCCAATGAGGTCATCGAAGCCTTGAATAGCGCTACGGGCAACGCCTTTGCCCTGGAGACAAAGGAAACCGCTAGCAGCTATGCCTTACGAGCGCGCTTTGTAGGGCGAGAGGCTGAGATGGCGCAGTTGCGCACATCCTGGGAGACGGCCCAGGGAGACCAGGGTCAGATGGTGCTGATCGGTGGTGAGAGTGGGGTGGGCAAGACGCGCCTGGTAAATGAGTTGGAAGTGCAGGTCGAGCTGGAGGGAGCGCGCGTGTTCTGGGGGCAGTGTCTGGAGAGCGGGGGCAGTGCCTATCAGCCCTGGCGAGAGGTGCTGCGTGTATTGCTACGCTATATCGAAGGGGTTGGAGAACTAGATCTGGCACGGCTGGGTCCAGTGCTGGCAATACTCTTGCCTGAACTATGGGAGCGGTCATACATGGCTGGTTTGGCACCTCCAGCAGAACTGGAGCCTGCGGCCGCACAACAGCGTCTGAACGATGCTATCTTGCGGGCGTTGCAGGCTGCGGCGAGAACTCGTCCGACGGTGGTGGTGATCGAGGATGCGCACTGGGCAGATGAGGCCACGCAGTTGTTGATCGGTTTCCTGGCGAGGTTGCTTGATTTTGGTGGGTTGATGGTGTGTATCACCTATCGCAGTGAGGAAATGGAGGCAGACGGATTCCTGGCTCAGCTCAGCGGTGAGTATGTCCAACGTATTGCGGTGACGAATCTTACGTCTGAGCGTACCAACGAGTTGGTCGAGTCGATGTTAGGCATGGCGCGCTTACCACAAAGTATGATGGAGCAAATTCAGAGGACGACCGCCGGGAACACCTTTTTCGTACAGGAGCTGATTCGGTCATTGGTAGAGGCCGAGGAGGTGATGACACGCACATTGGATGGCTGGCGGGTCGATGAGCAGGCCTTAGCAGAGGTCGGTTTGCCCGATTCAATTCGACAGGTGATCTGGCGGCGTCTTGAGAGGCTGACCCCGGATGCCCAACTGGTGCTACGCTGGGCGGCGGTGGTGGGGGTGGTATTCTGGGAGGGTGTGCTAGAACAGGTTGGGCAGGTGAGCCTAGAGCAGGTGCGGGCAGCCTTGAGCGAGGGGCTGGAGCAGGAGGTCGTAATCCTACGTGACGAAACCGCCTTTGTGGGGGAGCGCGAGTATTTGTTTGCCAAACCCGTCATCCAGGAGGTCAGCTACACCGGCCTGCCCACGCAAGAACGCAGCAGACTCCACCAGCAGGTAGCGGACTGGCTGATCGCACACAGTGATGAGCATACCAATCTGCACCTGGGCCTGATCGCCGACCATCTGGAAGGAGCGGGTCAGATTGAGCAGGCCGTGGTTTACTTACAGCGAGCGGGTGAACAGGCCGCAGCCCAGTTTGCCAATGCTGAGGCCATTGGCTACTTCAGCCGCGCCTTTGACTTGACACCGGAAGATGACCTGGAGGTGTGTTACGATCTCCTGTTGGCTCGGGAAAAGGTGCACAATTTGCGAGGTGCGCGTGAGGCGCAGTATCGGGACTTGGTAGCCCTAAAGGAGCTAGCCAGAGCCCTGGATGATACTTCAACTGGCTCAGGACAGGCCGCGCGGCAGTCCGAGGTGGCCTTGCGTCACACCTATTATGCCGAAGCGACTGGCGACTACCCGGCCGCTATCGCTGCAGCCCAACAAGTGATCCGTCTGAGTCGGGCGACGAAAAACGCTCACTGCGAAGCGGTCGGTTATCGGCAATGGGGGTATATCCTCTGGCGCCAAGGGGAATATGCCCTGGCGCAAAGCTGTCTTGAGCGAGCTTTGAACTTAGCCCAGGCGCTGGAGGCGCGTGACGTAGAAGCGAATTGTTTGCACGCCCTTGGTAATGTAACCAACGTCCAGGGCAACCTGTCTGGGGACATGGCCTATCAGGAGCGGGCCTTGCATATCTTTCGCGAGATCGGCGATCGTCAGGGTGAGGGGGTGGTGCTCAACGCTCTCGGTGCTGTTTCCGATGAACAGGGAAATTTTGTCGAGGCCAAGGCCTATCACGAGCTAGCCCTGCCCATTTTCCGCGAGATTGGCTACCGGCGCTATGAGGGGCTTATGCTCAGAAATCTTGGGTTTGTCTGCGCTTACCTGGGTGATTATGCTCAAGCCAACATTTATAACAACCAAGCCCTGCCTATTTTTCGCGAGATTGGTGATCGGGGGGGGGAGGGCTTAGTACTGGGTAACTTGGGTAATGCCTACCGGGACCAGGGCGACCCTGCCAAAGCAAGAACCTTTTACGAGCAGTCCCTGCAAATTTTCCGTGAGATTGGCGACCGGAGTAGAGAGAGCCAGAAACTGTACGATTTGAGCCTGCTTCTACATCAAATAGGTGACAATGTGGCTGCCCGGGAATACAGCCAACAGGCGCTATCCATCACACAGGAAATTGGCGACCGTCGAAATCAAGGGTATGCATTAACCAACCTCGCTCACGCCCTGGTGGGTCTAGGGCGCCTGGTTGAGGCCGCTGAATACTATTGGGAGGCCCTTGAAATGCGACGTGAGATGGGCCAGCCTCATTTGGTTTTGGAATCGCTGGCGGGCTTGGCGCACATTTCTCTGGATAAGAATGATCTACGCCAGGCTAGTGATTACGTTGAAGAAATTCTCTGCTATCTGAAGACCAACACCCTGGATGGCACAGATGAACCCTTCTGCATCTACCTGACCTGCTACCGCGCCCTTCAAGCCTGTCAAGATGCGCGCGCCCAGGCCGTGCTAGAGACCGCTTACCAATGGCTGCAGGAAAGGGCCGCCAAAATCACCGACGACGAATTGCGTCGCTCCTTACTGGAGAACGTGACTGCGCATAGTGAGATTATCTTTGAGTATAATCAAAGCATACCCAAGGAAGCTTAGATCGCGATGATGACGGAATCGGCTAATGCAATAGGTAACTTGATCGAAAGTCGCTACCGGGTGGTAGAAGAGATCGGCGCAGGGGGCATGGGCCAGCTCTACCGCGTGGCGGACACCGGGCGCGAGAATGCAGAGCTGGCACTCAAAATGGTCCGCCTGCAGGTCAGGGGTACGACCGAAACCGACTTACTGGCGAAGTTCCAACAGGAATTCCGCTTACTGACCCAGTTATGGCACCCCAACTTGATCGAGGTGCAGGACTATGGGGTGACCGAAGGAGGCAGTTTCTATTACACCATGACCTATGTAGAGGGACCCAACCTGTCGGAGGCCATGGTAGCCATGGGGGTAGTAGGGTTGGTACCAACCATGGTGCAGATCTGCCGGGCGCTGGCTTACTTGCATGCGCGTGGGGTGATCCATGGGGACCTGAAACCCGCCAACGTGCTACTGGACGGGGAACAGGCTAGGCTGGTTGATTTCGGCTTGGCGCAAGATATGCAAGTGCAGCAGGGCGGTCAAAGGTTTATCACCCCCTATTATGCAGCACCGGAGATAATCCAGGGGCAAATGATGGATGGGCGAGTGGATTTATATAGCCTGGGGGCGATTGCCTATACCTGGCTGGTGGGCCAAGCGCCAGATTTCATGTTGGGCTCGGAACGCCTGATTGCAATGATGTTGAAGGAAACGCTGAGTGGGCAAAGCGCAGTGCCGCCGGACATCGGCGATGTGGTTAGGCGATTACTGTCGGAAAACCCAGAACAACGCTACGCCACCGCCAATGAGGTCATCGAAGCGCTGAATATTGCCACAGGCAGCGCCTACGAACTAGAGACGAGGGAGACCGCCAGCAGCTATGCCTTGCGAGCACGTTTCATAGGCAGGCAGGCTGAGATAGAAGCGCTGCGGGATTATTGGGGGTATTCAAAGGCCAGTCAGGGACAGATGGTGTTGATCGATGGCGAGAGCGGTGTGGGCAAGACGCGCCTGGTGGAAGAGCTGGAGGTGCAGGTCGAGCTGGAGGGAGCGCGAGTGATTTGGGGGCAGTGCCTGGAGAGCGGGGGCATTGCCTATCAGCCCTGGCGAGAGGTGCTGCGAGTGTTGCTACGCTATATCGAAGGGGCTGGAGAACTAGATCTGGCGCGGCTGGGTCCAGTGCTGGCAATACTCTTGCCTGAGCTATGGAAGAGGTCATACATGGCTGGTTTGGCACCTCCGACAGAACTGGAGCCTGCGGCCGCACAACAGCGTCTGAACGATGCTATCCTGCGGGCGTTGCAGGCTGCGGCGAGAACTCGTCCCATGCTGGTGGTGATCGAAGATGCCCATTGGGCAGATGAGGCCACGCAGTTGTTGATCGGTTTCCTGGCGAGGGTGTTGGACTTTGGCGGCCTGATGGTGTGTATAACCTACCGTAGTGAGGAAGTGACAGCTGACCAGTTCTTGGATCAGATAAGTGGTGAGCCTGTCAAACGTATCTCGTTGCAAAATCTGATGCCGGAGTGCACCAACGAGCTGGTTGAGTCGATGTTAGGTATAGCGCACCTGCCGCAGGGAATGATGGAGAAAATCCAGGGGACTACCGGGGGGAATACCTTTTTTGCACAGGAGCTGATCCGCTCGCTGGCAGAGGAAGGGGTGGTGTTGCAGCGCACATTGGATGGCTGGCGGGTCGATGAGGTGGCCTTCGCAGAGGTGGGTTTGCCGGAATCTATCCAACAGGTGATCTGGCGGCGTCTGGAGAGGTTCTCAACGGATACGCAGATGGTGCTGCGCTGGGCGGCGGTGGTTGGGGTGGCCTTTTGGGACGGGGCTATTGCATATGCCGGGGAAGTAGAGAAATCATTGGTGGCCAGGGCCTTGAGTGAGGCGGCCGAACAGGAGCTGGTCATCCTGAGGGATGAAAGCTCCTTTAGAGGTGAGAGAGAGTACCTGTTTGCCAAACCGGTTATGCAGCAGGTCAGCTATATTGGTATCCACCAGGAGGAACGGCTGGGAGCGCATGCCCGGCTGGTGTCCTGGTTGCTGGCGCGGCCTGATGAAGAGATCGAGGGACATTTGGGTCAGATTGCTGAGCATCTGGAAGGGGCGGGGCAGATCGAGCAAGCCGTTGAATACTTCAGGCGAGCCGGGGAGCAGGCCGCGGCCCAGTTTGCCAACGCCGAGGCATTAGATTATTTCAACCGCGCCCTACAACTGGCCCCAGAAGACCAGCTGACTATGCGGTATAGCCTTCTTATTCATCGCGAAAGGGTGTACCACTTGCAAGGCGCGCGCCGGGCTCAGTTAACGGATTTGAACGCTCTTGATGAACTGGCAAACGCCCTGGCCGATGACCGTAAGCGGGCTGAAGTATCCTTGCGCCGGTCCAACTACACTGAGGTGACCGGTGACTACGCAGCAGCCATCGCCGCAGCTCAGCAAGCCATCACCCTGTCTCAAGCAGCCCAAGACAGGCAAATAGAAGCTGAAGGCTACATGCAATGGGGGAGCGTGCTCTGGCGTCAAGGCGATTACAAAGCGGCACAGCTCCAGCTCGAGAAGGCACTAACCCTGGCTCAGACGGAAGGAAACCGATATTTGGAAACCGATAGCCTGCGCAGTCTTGGTGTTATTGCTGCGCTTCAAAGCGACTACGCTACGGGCATGACCATTTCTGATCAAGCCCTGCAAATCGACCGTGAAATTGGAAACCGCCAGGGAGAGGCCACTGCGCTTGGGAATCTTGGCCTGGCCTCCTCGCGCTTGGGCGACTACGCCAGGGCTAAAGCCTTCCAAGAGCAGGCTTTGCAAATCCACCGTGAGATCGGATATCGGATGGGGCAAGGCCTTGTCCTGGATAATCTCGGTATTCTCTTCTCTCGCCAGGGTGATTATGCCACGGCCAGGGATTACTATGACCAGGCTCGAGGCATATACCGCGATATTGGCGAACGAGGCAGAGAGAGCGAGGAATTATGCAATCTGGCCTTGCTTCTCCACCACATGGGGGATGATAAGACTGCCCAAGCGTACAGCCAGGAGGCTTTAAAGATTGCTCAGGAAATCGGCAGCCGTCGCTGGCAGGGATTTGCCTTGACCAACCTGGGCCACGCTCTGACAGGGCAGGGGTACTTTGCCGAGGCCGCTGATGCCTACCGGCAAGCCCAGGATATAAGGAATGAATGGGGTGAAGAGCACCTTGCCATAGAGTCCCTGGCTGGCCTGGCACGCGTTTTTATGGCCCAAGAAGATCTAGGCCAGGCTCATTCAACGATTGTAGAGATTCTAAGCTTCCTAGAAACCGACTCGCTTGATGGGACTGACGACCCTTTCAGGATTTATCTGACCTGCTACTATGTCCTGCATGCTTATCGGGATACCCGAGCAGGGGAAATCCTAAACACCGCATACCACCAACTGCAAGAGCGGGCTGCCAAAATCAGTGATCAGGAAATTCGCCGCTCGTTCCTGGAGAATGTGGCCACACATAGGGAGATTATCTTGGCATATGACCAATACATGCTCAAGGATACTTAGTTTGCAGAGATGGCGCAAGCCGGCTATGAAATTGGTGAGCTGATCGAACACCGCAATCGGGTGATAGTGCCCATTGATGAAGGGGGCATGGGCCAACACTACCAGGTGGCTGTCTTTGATGGGCCTATTTCGGTTCTATCTGAATGGAATGTTCGGTTATACCTAAGCTGTGTCGGTAGCTTAAGGTTTGTTCGATCGGGTCGACCTCAAAATCTCCATCTGACAGTTCTACACAGTAGCCGTTTGGGTATTGGTAATTGGGCACGAAGAGTAGCGTCGGCGCTGTTACCATAGCATCATGTCGGAAGCTGAATTCGAAACGCCTTCTTTTCAAGTCAAAGGAAATCTTCAGCGGTTCTCCAGAAATGGCCAGGGGATAAGGTCGTAACACCGCTTCAAGCGCCCGTCCTCCGGAATGGACATCTGCGGGGTTATCCTGTTGGTCACTGCTGAAGATAGACAGATCTTCATCATTCCACATATCGCCGCGCGCATTTGTGTTATCAGGGGTGTAATTCCACAAAGTATAGCTGTGGAGATTTTCGTCCAGTGCTTGCAAGATGCGATCGAAGGCTTTAATCTGGGCGCGGAAGTCACCAGTTTGATAGGCGTGTTTTTTGTCCAGATCATAGGCGATACCGACCTCGCCAATCAAGGTGGGGACATTTTCCATATGTTGCGCGGCATGATTCTTCGGCCTGGCTAATTGCTCGGCGAAGGATCTTCGAATGGCTCGCGGACCGAAGCGCAATTTGCCTTTGCCGCGGTCGAAATTGATCCAGTTGTTGAAGGTTTTCAACACCAATACGATCGGGTCGTACCAGTGGGGGGCGTAGACAATATTTCTGGCATCATTTGTCCCCCAGCATGGTCCCTCAGAACGGAAGCCCTTTTCGACGAAGATCATCGCTTCAGCATGGACTTCTCGAATAGCCCTGGCGAAACGATTGTTGAAGGGGACATAATAGTCGCGGTTGAAGTCTACCCGACGACCGTTCACCTGCACGAAATGGTTGGGGCGTAGCAGGCGCGCTTTGCCATCAATTGCAATCTCCCAAACACCGTTGGCTTGCCATATGGGCGTAAAGCCTTTCAGCCAGGTACTTTCAGCCTCAGCGTTGACGATCTGTTTGCCAATCACTCTTGGCCCCCAAATCCTACGTTCCCAAATCTCTAGTTCCAACGGAATTCCAGCCCCCAGTTGCATGGATTGAAAGGGGGTTGGGATAAAGCCCTTTTCGATCGCGGTGTAGCACTGGTTCAGATCCTCAGCGCCGATATAACCCTCGACGGGTTCATTCATCGTATCAAATCCAACCACATTGGGCAGCCCCATTAAGTGTTTGGCTAATGCAACCAGAGCGTTGATATAGTGGCGCTGCAGGAATTCCTGGGCAGGCTCTCCATCGATCAGGGTGTGAGGGGCGAAATCGCTGCCCCCAAAGAAGAGCGTGAACATGGTTGCCGCGGCCAGCTTGGTGGCGTTGGTCGACCAGATCATTTGGGGCAGGGGGTCGCCGTGCATTTGGTGGGTGAAGGCCGCCCCAGTACCCTGGAATTTGGTCATGTCCATGCCGACTAACTCGAATGTCCAGCCTGGCGCGCCATCTCCACCGGAGAAACGACTCCATACGTCCTGATGCGGGTCGATGAACATGTTGATCCTATACTCAGCAGCCTTTTCTACTATAGCGCGTACATAATCCAGATAGGCCTGATCATAGATGCCCGGGCCATCGTGTTCAATAGCCTCCCATGTCACCAGGAAACGTAGGAAGGTCAACCCCCAGGCTTTCAACCGGGCGAAATGCTCATCTGCTTCTTCGATGGGAAAAGGTCGGCCCACGAAGGAGACGTTTCTGTGGTCGAAAAACCTATCCTGTATGTAGGTAGCGCCGTTGGGGGTGAAGGGTACTTTGCTGCTGCCGCCCAGATTGACACCACGCAGTATCAAAGTGCGCCCAAATTCGTCTTTGAACCAGGGACCGTCTATGTACATGATTTAACCTCCAAGTGAGGCTCGTTCGGCCAGTATCTGTTGGACGTTCTTTGCATCACCAGGATAAGTTCTATAGAATACAAACCAGATCAGAACATTAATCATGATAGCCAGATTTGCCGTCCACAAGAATGTCCCTGTCAGTCCGAGCTTTACGCCGAGTTGGCCAATGACGTAAGCCGCCAGTGCGGCCATGATTGCGTACATTGTCTGCACGATGGCAAAACCCGTTGTACGGATTTCAGGCAATAACACGGCTGATGTTATCGGCGCCATGGCACTGGCATAACGGATATCGATGAATAACCCCAAGAGGAAGATCAATATCCAATAAGCAATTGCCCCTTCCCAGGGAATCTGGAAGAGCAAATACGCTACTACAGCCACAAAAATGAGGGCAACATGTGCGACAATCAGTCGACCGTAGCGTTCATTGGCTCGGTCAGCCCGGTCGCCGATCATCCCGCCCACCACACTGCCGATAGCCAAACCCACGACTAACATAACAAAAGTGGTTGTTGCTTCACCTGGCGCGAAGCCTCGGTCATCAGCCAACCAGGTGACGATAAAGTTGATCGCCACAGTGAAGATAAAAGTGTTGGGAATATATTCGAGCAACACCACTAACATCGTTGGGGTTTTGAAAATCTTGGGGACCAAGCTGAATTCAAAAGTGCCTTCGTCGATGGTTTGATCCCCTGCTTCCACAATGGCTGTTTCGGTACGTCCACGTGTGGGCTCCTCTACAAAGAGCCAAATCAGCAAGCCACTTAGTATGCTTAAACCGCCAAATAACCAGTAGGCGATTCGCCAACCGAGTGCTGATGCCTCCGCCAAGTATCCAAATAAAAGGATGGCAACCACAGTTCCGACAAACGAGATGGTTCGGATAATCCCAAAAGCCTTGCCACGTTCTTTCTCTTTGAAAAGGTCTGAGATCAGAGAATTCAACGGGCTTTGCAGCGCTACAAGACCAATTCCGGAGACAACCGACAAGGCCAGGATTTGCTGATAGTTTTGTACAAAACCAATCAACAGCGTCCATAGTCCCCATACGCCTGTTCCCCAGACAAGCACAACTTTACGGCTGTAGCGATCGGCGATTATGCCCCAGATCGGCGTAAAGAACATACCAAGAACTCTTCTTACACTGGTGATCGTGCCCAGGTGACCCACATTCAAAGTAAGCGCTTTACTGATCACTGGGAACAAAGATGATAACGCGCCGCTTTCTCCAAAGTCGACAAACTGCGCTGCTGCAATCGAGAAGAGTGCACGCCAACGGCCGTGCGATGTTTCTTGGGTAGTCGTTTGAGAGCTCATTTTGGTTCTCCTTGAATGTGGATGTGCTAAGTAGGGAATGTTTCAACCATATTATATTGGAATAGTAACCGCTCCGCCATGGAACTCCCAGAGTAATCACATATGGGCTTTCTCGCCTGAAAAACTCCTTCTGGGTTAGAAGCCCAACCGCGTTGGGTGGGCCTGGCAAGAAGTGTTTAGCCTGATTCGGTCGCCAACGCGGTTGGCTTGCTACCCAAAAGTTGTTTTGGGTCTTTTCATCTGTAGTTGCCCATTCTAAATGCGATTGCCCTGATGGAACTCCCCGTTTGGCTGAGTAGTTTGACAATGTCAACTTAGAGAATACCCGCCCCTTATGTTTCGCGCCCCTCCTGCTACGGTGTGTAACATCTCATATGTAACTTAAAATATTGATCAGAAATCAGGTTGTGCCTGCTCAGTTGAGCTGTATCTTGCATATCTGGCGCGATATCCCAGCAGTCTTCCTATAGGCGCGAGTAAGGCAAACAGGATGCGCTGGATCGGATAAGGCGGACTCGTCGCCCGGAACTCGTCTGTATATTCTCTTAGGATTACCGCTAGCTGCAAGAGGTTGGGAACACCATTGGCGTCCGTTTTGCCATCGGAATCCAGGCCCCACATGGTCTCGAAAAAGGCCTGGGTCTTCAATGCCGGGCGGACCTGCCAGAGCAGCCGGCCTGGCTCGTCGCTGATGTTGTGCATCCAGTGGGGAGCATTTGCCGAGACGATGAATTTCTCTCCCACCTCATAAACTTGTTCAATATCGTTGATTTTGGCGCGGAAGCTGCCCTGCAGCACTTCAAATTGCTCTTCCTGATAAGGATGATAGTGATAGGGTGGCTGAGAGGAGCGGGGTGGATAGGTAGCGTCCATTTCGAGCAGTTCGCCATCGGTGTCTACGCCAGTCTTGCGGAAGACCAGTCGGCTACCATCGGTGCTGTTGATCTCTTTGATTTGGTTTGGCATGTTTACTCCTCGTGTATAAGTGTGGATTTCTCTAATTCTTTATCCATTTTTGTGTTCCATCATTTCTTGTACTGTGAAATGCTGTTTAAAAGTGAAGGCAAAGGGCGTAGGGCCATGCAGTTCAAGATATGCCAGTCGCTGCTTGATTTCCACCTCAGTTTGCAATTTGCCCGCCGGGATCCTATAAAGCACATAATTGGGTCCAGCACGACGCTCAAACCATTCCCTCCTTCTTTTCAGTGCAGAAGCATGTTCTCCATGATAGGTAAACTTCATCAGACTCTCAATGGAATCCCAAATGGAGACGTTTACCAGGGTCTGCTCTTTGAACACTGTGCCTTCATCTGGTAGTGATGGTTGGGCGATAAAGCCCGGCGATTTCTGTGCTAATGAATCAATTTCATCTGTCCAGGCAACAAAGCCAGCCATGATGGGGTCATCCAGAGGGGCGCGCATAGTGGCAATATTGGCATGGACGAGGTGATAGTTTGAGGCTTGCATTTGGTTTCCAATTGGGTCATCAGGGCAAATCCCAGCCAGGCGATGCGAGCACGCATTCTGGGGTGAGGAGATAGTTCAGGCTGGAAAGGTTTAAGTCCAATACATCCCTGGGGTTGACCTGGTTGGATTCCAGAGTCTCCAAGCGAATCTCCTCAAGATTTATCTAACATGAGTTACGCAGATGGGAAGCAAATTATCGAAGGACGCCCCCCAAACCCCCCAATTCTGTGGGGAGTTTTCGAGAGATCCCCCCCAGAATTGGGGGGCTAGGGGGGCGATTGCGCAACTCCTGTTATCTAAGAAAGCCTCTCAAAAGTAAATTCTACCAGCCAGACCCCAGGGATTTTGTCCATCATTCAGTTCAAAAAGATGTTTCGCAGCCCGTTGTTTCAGTGGCAAAAGCATACTTCTGGAAATCCCTGGGGTCTTTTCAGACAGTTTCTAAGATTGATATCTATTGAGTATCCACCCCATCATACCACCCCCAACCAGGGCGGCGCCGATGTTGCCGAGCGCTAGCACCGTCACCATGGTGGCGCGTTGCAGCGCGCCGGACGCGCCGACCACCCAGCCGGCGGCTTCCATGATCAGGTTGATCGCCAAGAAAGCCATCCCGGCGCTCAGCCCGACTTTCCAAAATAAGGACCATGCCAGCCTGTTATCTCGCAAGCCCACCCCGATCGCCCAGGCACTGACACCGGCGATCAGCAATGCAGAAGGCACAAAGAGCAAGGTGAAGACCCTGTGGATGGGCTGACCTACGCTAGCAAAGCGCTTGACCAACATGGGTTCAGCCAGCCCCAACCCTAACGCCAGCGCGATCGTGATCGGCCCAAAGCCCAGCGTGCCAGCCCAGGCCATGCGCCGCGAAATATCGGCACCAGCAAGCCGTCCCATTTGCATGCCCCAGGTCGCGCCCCCCGCCAGAAAACCAGCCAAGGCCGGCAGAGCGGCGATGGCGGCGTGTCCCAACTTGACATTGTTGACGCTACTCCCAGGGATTAAATGGAAGACCGCGTCACCAGCGACGAGTCCCAGTATGAGTCCCCCAAGGAGGGTTAGTAAAGTGATAAGGGCGCCGCGTAGAGCAGGTTTGAAAACTGACTTCATTCCTCAACTCCTGGATTCGCTACTTTATACACCTGGCGCACAAACACTACCCCGGTAACGATGATGACCAGATGCAAAACGATGAAGCCGATGTAAAACGGGGCCGCGTAACCCTGGATGAGCATGTAGATATCGTCCAGGATGCCGCGCACGATCTCCAGGGCAACAACCAGCCAGACGATGCTCAAGTGTTTGCCAGGATCCCGTGAGGCGTAGAGCATATAGGCGCCCGTGACCAGCAGATCAAGGCCGAACATGAGGGTGAAATCTAGCAGCCCCCGGTAAGCCGTTCCCCCAATCGGCGCGTCAAACCCCGGCAGCATCAGCGGCAGTCGGGCCGCGTTGAGGGCGGGGATAAAGCCGACCCCCAAAAGAATGTATAGGGCTCCAACCAGGCGGAACCACCATTTGAGTCTGTTCATCTGTTAATCCTCCACAAGGCCCACATCAATGGCAGTTGGGCCAGCCCATAGATGACGTGGGAAAGATAGTGCCCTAAAGACTGCTCCGGGGAAAACGGCCAGATCTGCAAGGGGATGGCGGATAGCATCGCTCCAATCACAAAATGGATACCTGCCCAAACAAACAGCAACCAGCCCCAGGTTTTGCGCCGGTGGGGTTGCCCCCGCCAGGCAAGGTACAGGCCCAAACTGAGCAGCGCTGGAAACAAGTATTCGGGGCGGTAAAAGGGCATATGCGGCAATTCAACGGCATTGTGGATGACCATGCCAAGCCAGGAGACCAGCACCAGGATGGCTACAGGACCTGCTTTAGATTTCTCGTGGGTCAACTGCATGGGGAATCTCCATGTTGAATTTTTCAGCAACAATTCAGCCAAACGGGGAAATCCGTTCTAGGGCTTGAGCAGTTGCATGTTTTTCATTATCTTGTTTGTGCAATCTCTCGCCAAACTCGATCAGCACGATGGAAGAAACCAGCACAATGGCCCCCAGGATGGCGACACCTTTTAGCGTGCCAGGTGTGCCCCCCAAGAAGGGGATGTTATGTCCGGGGCCGAGGGCGAAGATCAATCCTGCCAGGGCGGTAGAGAACATCGCCCCACGACTGCGGCCGATCAGCCAGCCGGCCAGGGCGCCAACCAGGGTCGCGGTCATCAGCAACTCCAGGATGAAGATCAGCGCCGCCTGCCCGACGCTGATCACCAGCAGGGCGCTGGGCCCACTGATGTCGAACATCGGATCGCGCAGTTCGGCCAGCAGGACGGCTGGCAGCAAGGTCAACCCGATCAGGGCGATCCACGAGATCAGCAACCACGGATGTGGTGGCAGGTTGGGGCGCAGCTCGAAATAGGCCCAGCCCACCGCCAACCCGCCCAGCCCGGCAATCAACAGGCCAAAGGGCAGGATGAACCAGATCGGCATGATCCAGACATGGTGGATGATCAGAAAGACCATCAGCCCAGCCACCCCTGAAGCGACGCCAGCGAGCAAATGCGCTTTCATGCAAAATCTCCGTTGCGCTTTATCTGCAACCAGTAATCTATCAAATCATGATCATGGTGTGGTGGATGCCGCCCAGATTGAAGGGCAGCTGTTCCCAGCTATCACCATAATCCCGGGTGTGCCAGACATCGCCGTTAGCCAGGCCGGCGTACAGGTGTCCGGTTTTTTGTGGATCGGGGAGCAAGGCGTAGGCCATATAATCCAGCGGCTCGGGCAAACCGCCCGAGAGCTGCTCCCAGGCCGCCCCACCCGCCGAGCGGTAGATATGCGCCCGGGCCTGACCGTCATTGTGGGCAGGCGGGGTGAACTCGCCGCGCAGCAGGTTGGGCTGTGCCGAGGCCGAGAGGTACCACACTTCAGGACGAACGGCATCGGCAACGACTTTCCAGCCGTATTTACCACCCAGCCCTTCCCGGGGTTGTTCCCAGGTTATGCCCCCATCCCGGCTGTAGGCCGCCCCACTCCTCAGTCCCGCCCCGCCCTGATAGACCCAGTTGCCGTCGTGGTGGTGGAAGGTCAGCGAGTGGCAGTCCAGCAGGGCATGCCGGGGGCGTTTGGACCAGCTCTGCCCCCCATCCTGGGAGCGCAGCACCCCGCCCAACTCGATGCCAGCCATGATCACATTGGGGTCCGTGGGCGAGATCGTCAGGGCGATCACATAGGGGTCCTTGTCGGGCGGTTCGGCCGGGGAGAACCACCACCAGCGTCGGGCGCGCCGCAGCTCGGGCAGTTCATCCCAAGATGTCCCCCCATCCTGGGAGACATACAACGAGGCTGGTTTGCACCCGGCGTAGAGGGTTCCTGGGGTGTGGGGACTGACTGCCAGGGACCGCACCGGGGCGCCAGCCAGTCCGGCAGGGCGCCAGGTTGACCCGGCATCCTCAGATACCAGGACTCCGTCCCCGCGAGTCCCCGCGTAAACCCGCTGGGACTGTAGGGGGTCGGCAGCCAGGCAGGTCAGGCGCTGTCCGGACAGCAGGCTCTCGACCTGCCAGCTGCCCCCCACGCTCTCGGCGCGTGCCAGCGCTTGGCCAGTCGTTGCCAGGAAGAGGTGTTTTTCTCCCATCATCGACCGCTACGCTTCCGCCTCAGATGTGCCCAAGGCTCCCCGGGCTTTGTTCCCAAAAAGTGGGAATCCAACCGCGACGGCAGCCAGCAAGCCCGCCACCAGGCTGGCCCAGATCAAGATCTCACCCACTGGCCAACCAGTTTGGCAGGGCGAGGGGCAGTAGGATACCAGGGTGCCCACGGCAATGATGAGCAGGAAAAATAGGTTAAAACCGAAGGCCGCACCCAGGCCGCGGCGGCTGCCCTGCACTGCAGAAAGCAGCGCCCATATCCAGCCCCCGAATAGAGCCAGATTGATCACGATCGTCAAGCCAACCATGCCATCGCTGAGCGCCAACTCTTCGTAGACATAATAGAAATCGAGGAATGTGCGGCCCAGAAAGACCAGCAGGGAAATTGCCGAAAAAGTGATGGCGCCGTTGAGTGAAGCGAACTTGTTTTTCATTTTGAACTCCTTGTGATTTATTGATAGCAGTAACGCAGTTGCTTATAACAATTCCGAAAAATAGGGGTGTGGGAGCGTAGCCCCACACCCCTATTTTCGATCAATTTTTAACGAACTGTGTTATCCTGAATTTTATGGGCAAATACATGGTGCTCTTCAGGTGAAGCGCTTAGCCGCTGCCCAACCAGCCAGCACCAGACCGGGTAGAGCAGCCAACCGGCGCCAGCGCCTATATAAGAGATCCACACCAGTAGGTTCTGGCCGAAATTCACCCCGGCAGCCAGCATTGGGCCAGCCAGCAGCCCGAAAAACATGGCCACTGCGGCGAGGGTGCCCAGGCGCACAACCCCAGGGGTCAGGAAGGGCTGTGAATGGAGTTGCCGATTGGCTGACAGCAGCCAGATGCCCTGAAGCCCAAATCCAATCGCGGTGTACATGCCGCCGGTCTTCCAGCCCATCTGACCGAAGGCCACCAGCAGGGAGTTGATGATGATGGCGGCTGAGCCAACCCAGGCCGCCATCAAAGAAAGCGTCGCGGTGCGCGGGGCATGTTCATGGAACATAGTGTGAAACTGCCAGACCAACAAGGCGCTTAACAATCCGCCTAAAGCAGTGCTCAGGTCATTGATCGGGCCGAAGATCGGCAAGCCAGCGTAGAGCAAGGCCAGGGTGATGATCGAAGCCACAGCTGTCACAGCGATGGCTAGCATGGTGCGGCTGGTTTTATGGGGGTTGAAGGTCTTCATAGCAGCGGCTATGCCTCCAGCACCTGCTTGAGGGTGGCCAGATCCTTCTCCATCTGGCTTTGCTGCTGTTTTGCGATCACGGACTCGGCCAGCTTGAAGAAACCGCCCGGTTCGACCTCGACCGTATCGGTCACGCGCACGCCTTCGGGAGAGTCCTCGAAAGTGGTACCGCCAGAGAGGGGGAAGGGCCCCTTGGTGGACTTCCAGGCATAGCGGCTGTGCGGCTCGTAAGCAGTCACCTGGCCCTCGGTTTCGATTTTGCGCCCCATCACCTGGACGATGTACTGATAGGTCGTCCCGACGCCAACAGGTCCATTCGAGGTGGCTCTGGCTTCGATGATGCCCGATTGCCACTTGGCGGCGTTGTCCACATCGGTTACGAAGTTGAAGATCTTCTCGATCGGTTGATTGATGAGGATGGATGCTTGTAAGGTTGTCATTTGATTTCTCCTTTGTTTTCAAACCCTAAAGGATTTGCGAAACACTTCAAGCGCAGTGAAGAAGCAATCCTTTAGGGTTTAGATTGTTTATTTCGAAGGCGTCTCCAGCGCTGGCAACGCCTTTAGATACAGGAACATGGCTGTGAGATCTTCATCGGTCAATTTGGCATAGGATTCCCAGGGCATGAAAGCGGGGTCTAATTGACGGCCATAGGGCGTGGTTCCCGTGTGCATGGTCTCGATGAACTCTTCGGCCGACCAGATCGCCAGCACACCACCTGGGGTCAGGTTAGGTGCGAATGGAGAACCAGGTTCTGGGGATTGCGCGCCTGCCAGATCGGGACCATGACAATTCGAGCAGTCGCCCGTGTTGACCATGTATTCACCATACTCGACGGTCACTCCGCGTGCTGGCGCTGATGGACGCCCGGCCTGATGGTCGATTACTTCAGCAGCGAAGACATCTCCAAAAGCACCCAGGGCGATTAGAATGCGGCCCATCGGTTTGGCGTTGTTTCTACCTAGATCGTTGTCAATCGGATCAGCGGATTTCAGGTAAGCGATGATGGCCCCCAGGTCTTCGTCGCTGAAAAACCAATAGGCTTTGGATGGCATGATCATCAGCGGCCGCCCGTCTGCGCCAACACCGTGACGGATAGCGCGCACGAAATCGGTGTCCGTGTAAACGCCGCCTACACCACCCTGTCCAGCCGTTAAATTGCTGCCCGGTGTATATCCGATGGCGGGATCGTCGAAGATCACCTTTCCAGCCAGGTCATCGCCGTGGCAGCCGGCGCAGGAAGATGCATACAGGTATGCACCCCGTTCAAGGGCAGCCGCATCTTCGGAGATGCTGACCGCGGCTGGTTGCACATCGTATGTTTTATTAAGCCTCGAGGTGCCGATGGCGAACATCGTCCCCACGAACACAATAATCAGGACGACCAATCCGCCCAACACAATACCAATCCATTTGAGAGCTTTTCGCATGATTTACCTCCAAATCAATAAGATGTCACCATCTTATCGATTTGTTGTCCCTCTGTCATGAGGCCGGCGTCCTGATTTCCTTGGGACATTTTGTCCTAAGGAGGCGTGCAAAAATAACTTCCCATTTTGAGACGGCTGAACTAATCG
>CAZUSV010000016.1:0-46215 GCA_964622645.1 uncultured Anaerolineales bacterium | reverse complement strand
CCCCCCCCCCCCCCCCCCCCCCCCCCCCCCCCCCCCCCCCCCCCCTATTTTCGGAGTTTCTCGCGAATGTGACATGGGTGCATCTCAGAAGACGCTCGGAAAGACAAACAAAAATGCGAAGAAGTAATGGGAACACTTTTCGATAGCTAATGCGTATTTTGGTTCTGATCTATGAATTTCCTCCTGTGGGTGGAGGCGGGGGTAAGGTTGCTGAAGATATTTGCCGGGGGTTAGTAAAGCGCGGCCACGATATCTTCATCCTCACATCCCATATTAAAGGGTTACCGCGCCGCGAAAGCCGGGATGGGATGGAAATATTGCGCGTTCCCGTTGGCCGCCGAACACCTTTCAAAGCTGGTTTCATGGATATGTTAGGGTACATTCTTGCGGGGTTTGTGCCGGGGATGCGAGTGATTGCTCAATGGGAACCCGATGTGATCCACGTCCACTTTGCTGTTCCCAGCGGAGCGCTTGCGAAACCAATATCATCTCTTTCGAATGTGCCCTACTTGCTCACGGCACACCTGGGTGATGTGCCGGGTGGGGTTCCTGATAAAACCGAGCGCTGGTTCCGTTGGGTATTCCCTTTCACACCGCCGATTTGGAAATCTGCTGCTAAAGTTTGTGGCGTCAGTGAGTTCACTCGCCAATTGGCACAGAAGAGTTATTCCATAGATGCCCAGGTGATCCCTAATGGGGTAGATTTAGAGAGGCTTGATCCAGGTGAAATCAAGGTGGGACAGCCGCCGCGCATCATTTTCGCGGGGCGCATTGTCTCGCAGAAGAACCCCATCCAAATCGTGCGCACGCTGGCTCATCTGGACGATCTGGCCTGGAATTGTGTCATGGTTGGAGACGGCGCTCTTCGTCCAGACATCGAAGCGCAAATCGTCCGTCATGGTCTCCAGGATCGTTTTACCTTCACGGGGTGGGTGACTCCGGATGACGTAGTCAATTGGTTTGCGAAGAGTGATATCCTCTTCATGCCGTCCCTCTCAGAAGGTTTGCCTGTCGTTGGCGTGCAAGCTCTGGCCATGGGTCTGGCAATCGTCGCTGCCCGGGTGGGGGGATTCATCGACCTGGTGGAGCCAGATCAGAATGGGTATCTGCTCGGTGAATACCATGATTCCATGGGGGTTGAAGAATTAAGAACGCTGATTTCATCTCCTGAACGATTGGGTCAATTCCGCCACCGCAGCCGTCAACTTGCCAGTCGATTTGATATTCAAGAGATCGTCCGAACCTATGAGCGTGAGTTGTGGGGTGTGATTCGTTCAGTCAAAGCTGTGGGGGCAGAGTCATAGCATGGGTACAGAGTCAACACCGAAAGTAGCTCGAGGCTCCGCTCCAAAACTCGTCGTGCTTGGTTGGGATGCAGCTACCTGGGATCTATTATCCCCCTGGGTTGCAGAAGGTAAATTGCCCAATTTGGCGCGCCTGATGGAATCCGGCAGCTATGGGTCCATTCAGTCCACCTCCCTACCAGTCAGCCCGGCCGCCTGGAGCACAATCATCACGGGCCAGAATCCCGCCAGACATGGGGTTTTCGACTGGTTCGCTCGCAAACCCGGCAGTTATGATGTGGAGTATGTGCATACCGGCCAGATCAAGGCCAAACCGGTATGGGAATATTTTAACGAGGCCAGGATGCGCATGGGGGTGTTCAATTTGCCCATGTTGTATCCCGCAATTCCCTTAGAGGGTTTCATGCTTTCGGGATTGGCCGCCCCTGATGCTTCGTCCAGCGGGTTCTCCTACCCCAGAGAGTTGCTGCAGGAGCTGGGTGAAAATGTCGGCCCCTTCTGGCACGCCGAAACCGAGGTGTACAAGTATGGCCGGGAAGAGGCTTATTTAGAGAATGTGCTGGAATTGTTGGCCTACCAACAGCGCCTGGTAGATTATCTGATCCAGAACCACGCCTGCGATGTGTACCTGTTGGTCTTCATGCAGCCTGACCATGTCCAGCATAAGTTTTGGAGGTACCTCGACCCAACTTATCCCGGATATGACCCGGTGTATGATGCCCGGTTCAGCGAGGCGATTTTGCAGGTCTACCAGGCGGTTGACCAGCATTTAGGGGAGCTGCTGGGTACCTTTGGGGAGGATACCCAATTTATGGTTCTCTCTGATCATGGTGGCGGGCCTGTGCATGGCATCATGTACATCAACCGCTGGCTGCAAGAGGTCGGTATGCTGCATTTGCGGGGGGATCTGCTGACAAGTGCGAAGTTCTGGCTAGCTAAAACTGATCTGATCAGCAAAGCTTACCGTCTCGTCAGCAGGCTTGGGTTGGGGAAAATTGCCAATCTGGTTTCCAAGCCTGCCCGAAATAAGGTACTCAACTCTTTCATGTCCTTCGATGATATCGATTGGTCGCGTACAAAAGCCTACGCCCGCGGCGCCTTTGGGCAGATTTATATCAACCTGAAAGGCCGCGAGCCAGGCGGCATTGTCGAACCGGGTGAGGAGTACGAGAGAGTGTTGGCTGATTTGATCGAAGCTCTCGAGAATTTGCTGCATCCTGAAACAGGAGAACCCCTGATCACCGAAATCCATAAGCGCTCCGAAGTCTTCGATGGGCCTTATCTAGAGCATGCAGCCGATGTGATCTTTTCGATCCAAAATTACTTGTACCAATCTTCTGTGAAAATGGGACTGGATAGCGAGAGCATCCTGGGTAAATCAGAATACGAAGATTCGGGCAGCCATCGTTCTGAAGGGATTCTTGTCATGTCTGGCCCTGGCATTGTCAAAGGTAAACACATCTCCGGCGCCAATATTGCCGATATCCTGCCGACGATGCTAGCCCTGGCTGGTGTTCCTGTGCCCGAAGATCTCGATGGTCAGCCTCTCAGCAAGGCCTTCACCGAGCAGCGTAAACGATCCATCCAGTTTGTATCTGGCGCACTTGATGCAATTTCTGATCCTTCTACACCTGACCTGGATGCCGATGAGTTGTCAGAGATCGAAGATCGTCTGCGCAGCCTGGGGTATCTGGGATGAAAGAAATTAATCTGCAGCCATCGAATCGCTTTACCTTCAATATGCGTTGGATTCGATGGATTGGCACACTTATCTCATCTGGATTGTTTATTTGGCTGCTGTCACGCCAGGACTGGGAGGCGGTGTGGACAACTGCTAGCCAGATGCCACTGTGGCTGATCCCTTTGGCATTTGTGTTGTATTTTCTAGGAATATTGGCAAATGCCCTGCGCTGGTATATATTACTGCGCGCACAAAGCGTTGAAATCAGCTATCGAGAAATTCTGAAAATCGTGCTGACTGGTAATTTCAGTTCGAATTTCTTGCCTTCAACTGTAGGGGGCGATACAGTGCGAATTGTCAGTGCAGCGGCTATTTGCGGTTGGGCGCTGAGTTTTGCTTCTGTGGTTGTGGATCGTTTGTTGAATTTGTTGGTGATGGCAACGCTATTGCCTTTCTCCTGGTTTACCTTGAGCGTCGATGCCAGCTCAGGTATATCTATCTTGTCATGGTTGCAGCGAGACCGACTTCGTTTCTCTGGGGGCGTGTTGGCAGGGATATACGAGAAAATCCGAGTCTGGGTTGTGAATTGGGTCAAAAAGCTGTATTCAGCAATGCTAGTCTGGCGGCAGCGTCTTGATGCGATGCTCCTGGCTTTCATCGTTTCGTGGGGGGCACGCATGGTGGTGTTTTTCGCTGTATGGCTTTTGGCCCGCGGCCTAGGTATGCAGGTAACTCTCTGGCAGGTCATTGGCATTGGAGCGCTTACCAATGTCTTGACGATCTTGCCCCTTTCGATCAATGGTTTAGGCTTGCGTGAAGTGACCATGGCTGCTCTCTATACCCAGGTAGGTGCCTCGTTTGAACAGGCTTCAGCGTTGGTTGTACTTACCAGGTTCATTTTGATGGTACAAACCCTCCCCGGCGCATTGTGGATTTCGGATATGCTGGCAACGATGGATGCTGAAAAAGCCACCAAAAGTGGGTAGCAAATCTACTCCTACTATGCGCATTGGGCCAGCTTGACCGTAGAATTTGGGTGGGCTACAATGCCCCATGTTTGATGGATTTTAAAGGGGCTCTCTGGGATGCGCAGTGGGAATTTCCAGATTTAGGGGTGAATGGGGTGCGGAGTACCCCATTCACCCCTAAATCTGGAGGATCACCCTGACAATTCCTGAAGAGCCAAAATAATAAAATTTATGGAAGAAATATCAGTCGTAATCCCTGTATATAACGAGAGTGACAGCCTGCATGAATTGCATGAGAAGCTCCATAAGGCATTACAAAATGTAAATATGCCCTGGGAGATCGTTTATGTCGACGATGGTAGCAGGGATAAGAGTATGCAGGTGCTCGAAGCCCTGGCAACTGAAGATCCAGAACACACTCGCGTCATTGCTCTGCGCCGCAATTTTGGCCAGACAGCCGCCATCGCAGCAGGGATTGACAATACCCAAGGCGATATCATCGTTTTGATGGATGCGGACATGCAAAATGACCCTGCTGATATCCCTATGATGATCGAGAAGATGGGCGAAGGATACGGTTACGATGTGGTCAGTGGTTGGCGGGTACGGCGTCAAGATACCTTCATCACCCGGAGACTACCATCGCGCGTTGCCAATTGGCTGATCTCATGGGTAACTGGGGTCAAACTGCGCGACTACGGGTGTACATTGAAAGCCTATCGGCGTGAAGTGATCACCGGCTTCCGTTTATACGGGGAGATGCACAGGTTCATTCCTGCCTATGCTGGGTATGTGGGGGCGCGCATCATCGAAGTGCCAGTCACACACCATCCCCGCAGATTCGGGCAAACCAAGTATGGCTTGGAACGAACATTGAAAGTCCTCCTCGATCTCCTGACGGTCAAATTCTTGATCAGCTATGGACATAAGCCCAATTATCTCTTTGGCGGTCCGGGGATGGCGATGATGGCCTTAGGCACGTTGCTGCTTGCATTCCTGGTCGTCCGTCGTGTTGTGACCCTGGTATCGGTCTTTGAATCGCCGTTCTTCCCAGTAAGTTTGATGCTCATGTATATGGGATTCCAATCCATCTTGATGGGCTTGCTGGCAGAGTTGCAGGTGCGTACCTATCATGAAGCGCAGCAAAAGCCTACATACACCGTTCGGCGCGTGATCAACGGTACTGCTGAAGAATGAGTGCTCCTACTGCAAGTACCACGAAAACTTCATATGTGCGAATAGGGGGAACCCTCTTAGCAGTTGTGCTTTTGGTTTATCTGTTTAGCCGCCAGGGATGGGATGAGATCTTCGCTGCCATTCGCCTGATTCCAGTGGGACATATCGCCTTGGCCTTCTTGTTGACCATCATTTCACGGCTGGCGGTCGCAGGGCGCTGGTATGCATTGTTGGCCGTAACCGAGATAAAAGTTTCCTGGTGGCGAACACTGCAATTGACTTTCGCGGGGCTGTTTGCTTCCAATTTTCTGCCTACAACCGTGGGTGGCGATGTGGTTCGTTTGGCTGGGGCCGTGCAGTTGAAGTTGGATAGTGCCATCAGTACTGCATCTTTGGTTGTTGACCGCCTGGTGGGGCTTGCAGGCATGGTACTCGTAGTTCCCCTTGGCGCGGGACCCCTATGGGCCTGGCTCATAACCGCTCAGGGTTGGAAAGACGCATTCTCAACCAGCGCACTGCCATTTCTCCAGGTTGGTCGCCGGAAAATCATGGATCAAATAAAGGCATTAACAGGCAGGTTGATTCAAGCTTTTTCAATTTGGAAAGATCACCCGATATCTTTGCTGTTGTCCCTGGGGATGACGGGATTGCATATGCTCTGCCTGTACAGTTCGCTAGCCTTGATGCTGAACGGCATGCATGATCCCATGCCTTTATGGCTGATCGGTGGACTGTGGAGTTTTGTCTACCTGGTGACACTGTTGCCAATCTCGATCAATGGCTATGGCGTACAAGAGATTTCTATGACCTTGATTTTTACCAATGTAGGGGGGATTTCCATGAAGAGCGGCTTGACAATTGCCTTGCTCATCCGTACATTGCAGATGATTGCCAGTTTGCCCGGCGCAGCCTTCGTGCCCTCGATTTTGGTTGGGATTCGCCAGGATGAGAGAAATCATGCTTGATCAATCACCCACACAGGAATTCAATCAGATGTTGGAGATCCCTCAGTCCCTGCGAGATTTGCGTTGGTTGTTGCTGGCGCTGCTTATCTTGTTGTTGGGATCAGCCTACCAGATCGCTGAGCAGGTTTTGGCTGTGGGGGTGACCTTTACTCCTCGGGCACAGCGCTGGCTGATGGTCATTGGTTTGATTGGCCTGGGGGTGGTAGATCTGGGATGGTTGGCGGCGACCTGGACAACTTGGGGCGAGCGGCTTACTAAGAAGTTGCTACTGATCCCTGAGTTTTTGATTCGCTTCCGATGGGTATCCTGGTTGTTACTTTTTTTAGTGGTGATCTTGTTCCCATTGCTTGTTCTGTACCTGATGGGCGACCTATTGATCGATATCTTCCCACGCCTGCTGGTGTTCAGTGTGCTCGTTTTCGTAGGGGCTGCATCTTTGAAAGCGCTATATCCAAAACTTTCATCGCGCAGCGCGGCGATTTCCACAAGTTTGATGACTGTTTTTGTGTATCACATGGCTACCTTGTTCATCCAGGTAACGGATTACCCCTTTTCCTTGAGCTGGTCGGAAACCAGCCGGTATTATTTGGGTTCTCTTTTCGCTGCCGGGAAAATCTACGGCATGCAGGTGCCTCCCTCGGTGCTGCACCCAACTCGATATTTGATGCAGTCGGTCCCGTTTTTTGTTGGGGATAGCCCTCTTTGGGGGCACCGTCTCTGGCAGGTCGTCTTATGGATCATCTGTGCAATCTGGGCGTCTTACCTGTTCGCGCGCCGGTTGGAATTGTCGAATAAGTTGTTGGTCACCCTGATAACGATCTGGTTTTATCTGGCGTTGTTTCAGGGACCCGTTTATTACCACTTGCTGGTTCCAGTGATAATCATCCTGAGGTGGTTCGACCGGCGAAAATTCTGGTGGAGCCTGGCCTTGGTGGTGGTTGCATCCGTTTGGGCGGGGATCAGCCGGGTCAACTGGTACCCTGTACCAGCTATGCTTGCGGCAACCTTATACATTTTGGAAGAGAAGCAGGGCGAAACGCCGCTTTGGCGATACCTGATCCCACCGGCTGTCTGGGGCATTATTGGGGTAGCAACAGCATTTGCCTCACAAACACTGTATGTGCTTCTATCGGGTAATGATCCCGAATCGTTCACCTCTAGTTTTACCTCGGAATTATTATGGTATCGCCTCTTCCCCAATGTGACCTATCCAACCGGGATTTTGTTCAATGTGCTATTGGTTTCATTCCCGTTGCTTTGGGTATTCCTGGCGAGACTAATCCAAGGGCGCCGTCACTGGACAGCAATACGAGTTGTCGGATTGTGGGCGATGATCTTGGTTTTGCTAGCGGGTGGTTTAGTGGTCAGCATCAAGATCGGCGGAGGCAGCAACCTGCACAATGTGGATGCCTATCTCGTCCTTTTGATGGTTGTGGCAGGATACGCTTATTTCCATCGTTTCGTGGCTGAAGATGATCAGTTATCGACTACTATATTTTCCTGGCCGAGAACGCTTTTTATGGTTGCCATTCCAGTTTATTTTGCGCTTGCTTCAGGAGCTCCTTTGGAGTTGCCTCCCCAGAATGTCGTGACCGCTTCCCTTGATGTAGTTCACCAGCATGTCAACTACGCTTCCCGCGATGGCGGAGACGTTCTATTCATCTCACAGCGCCATTTGCTGATATTTGATGACCAGATCGATGTCCCCCTGATCCCAGAGTATGAGAAAGTATTTTTTATGGAAATGGCCATGTCGAAAAACCCGGCCTATTTGAACAGTTTCTACGATGATCTTCAGTCGCAACGTTTTGCAGCCATCGTTTCCGATCAGGCTCTCGAAAATTTCAAAGATCGGGATCAGGCCTGGTCAGAAGAGCATAATGTCTGGGTGCAATTTGTATCCAGGCCAATGTTGTGTTACTACCAGCCGCGCCAAACTCTGAGGACATTGCACGAGCAAGTGCTCTTCCCCCGAGACAGTGTTGAAGAGTGTCCAATAATTTCTGAGAATCGCAGCTTATTAGCTAACGGCTCTCGATGATTACTCCGCAATGTGTTTCCGAAAATGGGGTGCTGGCGGGGAAGGAACCCCCCCCCCCCCCCCAAATAGGGCAATGATTTACATGTAAAAAAAAATAACTCGATCAAATGCGAATCCTGATCATCAACAGCGAATATCCTCCCATTGGTGGTGGCGCGGGGAATGCCAGCGCAAATATTGCTCGTGAGCTTGTCACACTAGGCCAAGAGGTCATCGTGCTGACGGCGCATTTTGGTGATCTGCCGCGACAGACAGAGCAGGATGGAATACAGATTGTGCGCATAAAAGCGCTGCGCCGCCGCCTGGATCGTTCAAGCGCCCTGGAGCAGATCATCTTTATGCTTGCCAGCAGTGTATACACATTGCGTGGCTTGAGCAGATGGCGGCCAGATGTGATCATCGCCTTTTTCGGTGTTCCCAGCGGAGCAGCAGCCTGGGGTGCAAATATCTTCTCTGGGGTTCCCTATTTTGTGTCCTTACGTGGCGGTGATGTCCCGGGGTTCAGGCCCTACGATTTTGCTTTCTACCATAAGCTTGTGGCTCCCATGTTACGCTTGATCTGGCGGCGTTCTTCTGGATTGGTAGCCAATAGCGCGGGGTTGAAAGAATTGGCTCAGGCATTTGACTCAAATGTGCCCATTTCGATTATCCCCAATGGGGTCGACTTACAGCGCTATTATCCCTCTGAGCGCGATTGGCATCCTGTTCGCATGCTTTTTGTCGGGCGCTTAGTCTATCAAAAAGGGGTCGATATTTTATTAGCAGCCCTGGAGGGATTGAAATCCCACCCTTGGGAGTTATTCCTGGTCGGGGATGGGCCGGAGCGCGAGACGTTACAGTCGATGGTTCAGGAATATGATCTTACAGAGAGGGTGCATTTCAAGTGCTGGCTGGATGGCGATGCTCTATCAGAGCAACTTCAGCAGGCCAATTTGTTCGTTTTCCCTTCCAGACATGAAGGCATGCCCAATGCCGTCTTAGAAGCCATGGCTTGTGGTCTGCCTGTAATCGCTTCACGCATTGCTGGCAATGAAGAACTGGTCAGGGATGGCGAGAATGGGTTGTTAGTGCCTCCCGAAAACCCTGATGCTTTACGCAATGCCCTGGTCGAACTGATGGAAAATCCTGCTTTGCGGCAGCAAATGGGAACTGCCAGCCGTCAGCGTGTTGAAGCCAATTATTCCTGGAGCCAAATCGCCAGCGATTATTTAGCGTTGATAAAGACGGTTTCCAGTACCCAATACCCAATACCCAGTGACCAGTGACAAGTAACCAGTGACCAGTATCCGGCATCCAATAACCCATGTAAAGGAGTAATGAGGCGGTCATCCGTCTTCCGTCCCCCGTCCGATAATCTATGTGCGGAATCTGCGGAATCATCCACGCTAAACCAAATCCGGTTGATAAGCCCATCTTGGAGAATATGAATGCAGCCATAGCCCACCGCGGCCCGGATAGCGATGGCTTCTATTTTCGCCCTGGGGTGGGATTAGCCATGCGCCGGTTGGCGATCATTGACCTTACGACCGGCGATCAGCCCATTTCCAATGAAGATGAAACCATCTGGGTGGTGCAGAACGGCGAGATCTACAATTTCCCTGATTTGCGCGCAGATCTAGAGAAACGCGGACACACATTCCGCACCAACACAGACACAGAGTGTATCGTGCATTTGTACGAAGAGTACGGCGACGATTGTGTTCAGCACATGCGCGGCATGTTCGTCTTCGCTCTTTGGGATGAGAAAGTGGGGCGTTTGCTCATCGCCCGCGATCGTATGGGGCAGAAGCCGCTCTACTACACCCATCAGAATGGCACGCTGTATTTCAGTTCTGAGCTTACCAGCCTGTTGACAGCATTGCCCCATAAGCCTGAAATCCATCTGCCTTCTATCGATCTCTACCTCAGTTTGCAGTACATCCCCGAGCCGCTGACGCCTTATGAAGGAATCTTCAAACTCCCGGCTGCTCACCACTTAACGTTTGAACGTTCCAATGTTCAACGTGTCAACGTTCAACGCTACTGGCAATTGAAATATGAGCCAAAACTGACAGCGGCGCAAGATGAACTCATCGAAGAGTTGCGAGTGCGAATGCAAGAAGCCGTGGTGATGCGCATGATCAGCGATGTACCCTTGGGCGCTCACCTGAGTGGTGGCATCGACTCCAGCATTGTGGTGGCGCTGATGGCGCAGGCCAGCTCGCTACCAGTAAAGACCTTCTCGGTGGGCTTCGAAGAGGCTTCCTTCTCCGAGCTGCCCTATGCCCGGGCGGTGGCCGATCTTTATGCAACTGACCATCAGGAGTTCACGCTCACCTTTGGGGATATCCCGGCTACGATCTCCACATTGATCAACCACTTTGGAGAACCGCTGGCGGACCCCTCAGCGATTCCCCTCTATTACCTGGCGCGCTTGACCCGGCAGCATGTCACAGTGGCTTTGAATGGGGACGGCGGGGATGAAGCCTTTGCAGGCTATCACCGTTACTGGCTGGATCCCTGGGCCAACCGCTATGCTAAGTTGCCGGGGCTGCTGACCGAAAGGCTGGTACCTGCTCTCACACGCATCCTGCCGAACAGAAAGGACAGCCCGGTAGGTGCCAATCTGATTGATGGACTCAAACGCCTGGAGCAACTTGCTGCCATCGATCCGCGCGCCAGCATCTTGCGCTGGGGTTCCTATTTTTCACCAGCCTGGAAGAGCATCCTATGGCGGGAAGAATTCCGCGCTCAATTCGATCATCGCCCCGCGGAAGCTTTCCTGCTCAACAAGTTTGAAGTGGCTTTAGCAGACTCTTTCTTGGATCGCACCCTCTTTGCCGATATCCACTCCTATCTGCCGGGGGATTTGCTGGTCAAAGCCGACCGCATGACCATGGCACATTCCCTGGAGGGCCGTTCTCCCTTCCTGGATCACGAGCTGGCAGGTTGGGCAGCGCGGCTGCCTGAAAACATGAAGGTACGCGGTCGTACGGGGAAATATTTGCTGCGCAAAGCTTTTGCTGGAGATTTGCCACCACGCGTCCACACAAGAGGTAAGCAGGGGTTCGGGATTCCCTTAGGGGACTGGTTCAGAGGGCCGCTTGCAGATTGGGCGCGTGATCTAATCCTTGATTCGCAGAGTCCCCTGGATCGATGGTTCGAATCCCAACCTCGCCAGCAGCTTTTCGAAGAACATGCTGCTGGCCGCGCCAATCATGGCAAACGACTCTATGCCTTGGTGGTGTTGGGATTGTGGGCTGAGATGTTATAGCGTTACCGGTGGGTAGGTCGCCGGGGGAATTAAACCAGCTTCAGATAAATACTCCGCGAATGACAACAGCAGGTAGTCGTTGTACCTGCGCGCGATGACCTGCGCGCCGAAGGGGAGTCTCGTCGGGCCGATGAAGGCAGGCAGATTGATAGCTGGGATGCCGCAGAATGTCCAGATCAAACAATTGTCTGGCCGATCTTCCGACTGCAAACCCTTGAGCGCTTCTCCACCCGTTGACAGATCCAGCAAAATATCGAACTCGTTTTCTACGAAGAAACGATCCAACTCTTTGGCGATCTGAGCCTGATCCTCCAGCGCCTGGAGGTACTGCTCTAAGCTGATCTGGTTGCCGCGGTCGATGATCTCGTACATGGTTTTGCTGACCAATGTTTTTTGCTGGAACTCATCCTTGAAATAGTACGCCAGGGTGCGGTCATAAATGATGGCCTGAATTTTATGCACTTTGTCGAGGCTTTCAGGCAGTACCACTTCTTCGACCAGGATATCGGCATCAGCAGCAAGTGTCTCAGCGAATGCGAAGAGCTGCTCTTGGGCATACTTTTCAGCATGATCCCACTTGGGGCCGCGGAAAACGCCGATCTTCCACTGGCCAGATTTGGTTTGGCGCTCAGGGTCGGAAAGCATCTTATCGATGATGGGGTAGTCAACACCATGAACGCGCATCACATCGAAGAGTAAACGCAAATCCCTGGCGGAGCGGGCGAACATGCCCACGGTGTCCAGGCTGTCGGTGGTTTTTAGCATCGCCGTTCTGGGGAGTAACCCGAAGGAGGGTTTATACCCAAAGACGCCCGTGTAGCTGGCCGGGCGAATGGTCGAGCCTGCTGTTTGGGTGCCAATTGCTATGGGGACCATATTTGCCGCAACTGCTACCGCGGATCCGGTCGAAGATGTCCCGGCCATGTAGTCGGGGTTGTGGGGATTGCGCGTTGGGCCGGGTGTGTGGACGGCAAATTCTGCGGTGACGGTTTTGCCGGGGATGATGGCCTGCGCCATGCGCAGGTAGTGAACCACCCTGGCATCGTTTCCTGGGGTGAAATCCTTCCAGATCGGGCTCCCCATTTGCGTGGGCATGTCATAAGTGTTGAAGATATCCTTGACCCCGACCGGAACTCCGCACAAAGCCTGAGGCTGGTCTTCGTTAGCCAGGCGTTTGTCTAGCTCCCGGGCCTGAGCCAGGGCAGATTCTGGATCCAGATAAGCCCAGGCTTCGATGATCGGTTCGATAGCCTCGATGCGCTCCAGGCAAGATTCCATCAAATCAGCCGCGCAGATCTCCCCTTTTTCAATCAAGGATATGGCTTCAGTGGCATCGAGTTGGATTAAGGAGGTGTTCATAAGCTTCATGATTTGTGATACTTCGACATGTTACATTCGCGAGAACTTCCGAAAATAGGGGGTGGCAGGGGTGCGGAGCACCCCTGTAACCCCCTATTTTCGGGCTTCTCGTCTCAAATAGAGCCTTGTCAAGATTCTCAGTCTAAAAACCAGGGTAGGGTTCACTGCGGAGGCTTTAGCCTGAGCAGTGCTATTATTTATTTTAAGAGGCAGCCTGCGCCTGACGGTATTCTTCTACTGCCTGGAAAATCTTGTCCTCTGAGAGGGCTTCGATTTCCAATGCATTGCGATGGTGGCGCATTACATCGTGAAATTCTTCTTCGGATAGCCCCGTGATCTCGAGGTAGTAATCCAAAGCCTCTGGGCGTTCGGTATCATGTTTCTTGGCTAATTCCATGCCCTCTTCGCGTGTCAGTAAACCGGCACGCACATCGGCACTGGCGTGATCGGTGCCGCGGCCGAAACCGCGCTTGAGGAATTTCGTGTAGTCGTGGACGCCGGGCATGATGCATTCCACGCTCTTGTATTGTTTGTATGTCCCTTCGACGACGTCCTCTTCCCAGCCGTAGACATCGCGCACGAACTCCATCTGTCGCTCATCATCCCAAAAGATGTAATCACCTAGGTGGATGCCGATGACGCCGACCTCTTCGATTTCTTCGTAGCTGGGCAGTTTGAAGGGCGCCAGCTCTCGCAAGGTTATGGTATCGCTCACCATTTGCTCAGGATATACTTTGGCGGACACCTTGGTGAAGTAATCGCGGTCGAACCTGAGAACTGGGTCGTAATGGGTAGCCCTTCCTGACATCTCGGCGATGGATTCGCCCCAGATGAGCAGCGGAATGCGGTATTTCACCGCGATCTGGAGCGGGAATGCGCCCACGCCAGCGTGACAATGCCAGCAGGCATCCCCGATCTTGAAGAGTGATTGTCGGGCGATTTTGTTGACCAGATTCCGGTTGGGAGTGAACATAATATGGTCAACGTCAAATTTTTCGATGGCATTCTCGAGGTTCTTCTTGCCTGTTTCACTGTACCAGTTGTGGCTGAATGTGACCGCCAGGGCGTGCATGTTGTAGACTTGTGTGATGACATGCAGTTGGAAGGTGCTGTCTTTTCCGCCACTGATAGGCACGATGCAGTCGTAGTTGTTGTCGAGACTTTTATAGTGATCCAAGAGTTCACGCAGTTGCTTTTCTCGCTCTGTCCAATCGATGTGGATTTTTTGCTCCGCAGATTGGCAGGCCTGGCAGATGCCCATTTCGTCGAATTTGATGCCCTCATTCGACTCCGGCATGCAGCAGCGTGTACAGTATTTCATATCTCTGAACAGGGGTTTTCCATATCCTTCGTAATCCATTGTTCGTTACCTTTATTTTCGTAGCTCCTCAACAAGGAAAGTTCCCGAAAAGGGTGTGTGCAGGTGTGGCCACACCTGCACACACCCTTTTCGGGAAGATCTGTTCCAGGGTTGATGGCTACTCCAGTTTTTCGTATTCGTCCTTCAGAACGCCATACTCGATGATATCCAAATATTTTCCATTTTTGAAAGCGGCCTGTCGGCGGATGCCTTCTTGTTTCATGCCCAGGTAAGCGGCTAAACGTTGCATGGCGATATTGTTTTCGAATGTGCCGCAGTGAATTCTGTGCAGATTCATGGTTCGAAAGCCGTGATTGCAAATCAATCTCCCAGCCTCTTTGCCATAACCTTTACCCCAGGCAGATTTATCGCCAATCACGATGGAAAACTCCGCCGATTGATAAATGGGATGGATTTTTTGTAGGGCAATGTTGCCGATATGTTGATGGTCCTTTATTGTGACGATGGCCAGTACCAGGGCATCGCGTGTCCCAGCAGCGTATTCGATATAGTCTCTGGCTGCCTCTTGCGTGTAAGGGAATACATGGTGGGAATTTCCCTGGCAGACCTCTTCGTCATTGAACCAGGTTGCGTAGGGGCCTTCGGCATCTGCTTCAACTAAAGCCCGTAAGTATACCTTCTCGCCAACTAAGAAAGGGGCGGGGGTTGTGCTCATCATGACTCCTTCAAATCATCCAGGTTGTCATAAAGCTTGTGGAACGCAGTGACCACGTCTTCCAAATCTCCCTGGTCAATACCGGCGTGGCAGACATTGGTGAACATCAACTCTTCGAAGTGCATTCGTTCCGTAACGGGACATATCCCTTTGTCGTAGCTGACATTCCCTTTATACCCTGGATAGGTAAAAGGATAGCCGTCCTCGCCAAAGGCGATTCTCTTTTGGTAGATGGGCTCGAGATAGATTGGCTTTACATACCCTGGAACCATGGGAATACCTTCGGCATTCAGCGCTGCGACGAAGGTTTCTCGCGGCACGCCAGTTTTCGATTGGTCGTATTTTATCGAATACAGGTAATAGCCATGTCGGACTCCTGGTTTTACCACAGGAGTTTTGATTCCTGGGAGACTCTGCAAGCGCTCTGTCAGGAAATCAGCGGCTTCGATGCGGGGGATCAACAGGCTTTCCAATTTCTTCAACTGCTCCCGACCGATTGCAGCCTCGATCTCGGTCATTCTGTAGTTGAAGCCAACCATGTTGACCAGGTTTTGCGTGCCTTTGTCCCCCACTACGACTTCGGCGTGGTTGCGGATGAGCCGCACTCGTTCATCCAGTTCGTCGTCATTTGTGACAACGATGCCGCCCTCGCCAGTGTGGATGGTTTTATGGTAATTCAGGCTGAAAACTCCCATATCCGCTAAGGTGCCCGCTTTGCGCCCGTGATAAAGCGCTCCTGGGGCCTGGGCCGCGTCTTCGATGACCATCAGATCGTTTTCTTCAGCGATTTGCATGATCTCGTCCATATCTGCTGGGTGCCCAAACAAATCGACCACAATAATAGCTTTGGTATAAGGAGTAATGCACTCGCGGATGGATTCTGGCGCGAGGCAGAAGATGTCGGGATCGATGTCAGCGAAAACGGGAATACCACCGTATACCAGCGCTGCAGTTGCCGAGGCGATCATGGTGTACGGGGCAACGATGACCTCGTCTCCCGGCCCCACACCTGCAGCCCCAGCGGCAGCATACAACCCCGATGTGGCTGAGTTCACGCTGATGGCGTGTTTTACCTCGAAATACTCCGCCCAGGCAGCTTCTAAGGTGCGCACCCTTTCACCCCCATAGAATTTGTCGGACCAGGTCCCCAGGTAGTCGGAGAGCACATGGCTGTCCAATACTTCTACAACGGCTTGTTTCTCTTCTTCTCCAATCGAGCGATAAGTTGGAAAGGGGTCTTTTCGAAGAGGTTCACCACCGTGTAGGGCTAATTTTGTCATGTGTACACCTCTTGCTTAATCTCATTCATATATTCTGGATGGTTCTAGTAGCAACTTGAGTTGCTCTTACGGAACTCCGACGACTGAAGCATGTCCTGAACGTGCTGAAGGATCGTCACTACGAACTGCATTATTTCTATCAATGTACATTCATATAACTTCTCAGCCCAGAAGCGAAGCCCCCTGCGCACACCCTTTTTTCGGGGGATTCCCTTCTGGGCTGAGAAGTTACGTGTACTTAGGATTTGTTGATCATATCATGAATCAGCTGGGCGACTTTGTCGGCTGCTTTTATATCGAGCTTGTAGCTTACCAGTTTCTCAAGCATTTCTTGGCGAACATCTTCATCGAAGAGCAGTTCGTGCAATGCTGGTTGGATATCCTCATAGCGGTAGACTGCCCGGCTGACACCGACGCGGTTGGTCGGAAGTTTGTCAGGGTGGCGCAAGTCTGGTTGCAGACTGAGGGAGATGCAACCTAAATAACAGGCTTCTACCAGGAGTTCTGTGTTCATCCCCACCACCAAATCAGCAGCCATAACCTGATTGCGTGCGCCTCCTTCTGTGGTTACCGTAAAGGCGATCTGGTCACTACGAAAATCCTGGAATAATTCAATGGATTCTCTTGGGTGTGGGCGCACCACCAGGTGGAGCCTGGTATTGCTCTGGCGCTGAATATCTTCCAGCGCTTCGATTAGCGCTCTGAGCACATCCCATTCATCGAAACCGATATGGTTGCCGTTGATTTTGTCATCCCCATAAAGTGAAGATTGCGGCTGAGACGGGAACAAAACGAATAATTCATCGGGTTGGATGCCGATAGCTGCACGAATTTCATCTCGTATTTGGGGTGTGAACTGCTGCCGCCAGTCGGCCAGATCATCGAATGTAGGTTGCCCGGTGATGACCAATCGGGAGGGTTCGAAGCCTTCATGGATCATCTCTTCCCGCGCCAGGGCATCCATTACGGCAATCTTGTCAGGCATATAAACCAGCTCACCAGCGTGATTGCTGAAGCGTGCCCCATAATTTAGCCAGAAATCGAGCAAGGCTAAAGATGGCAGCCCAATTTTAGATGCCGCGGCGATAAAGCGTTTCTCCAGGTCGATGGGATTGACCGATGTACCCGTAAAGAGCAGCCTGACACCGGGCTTCTTGAGATAAGCCATAATCTCTGCTGTTGTGATATCGCCGGAGAGTCCCTTGTAACCAATTCCCAGGTTATCCCAGATTTGCGTGGCTTCGTTGTAGGCCAGGACTTCTACCTGAACTTGCTTTTCGGACTGTAACAGTTTTATCACCGGGCCTACAGCACTGGCGCCTCCTGGGTCTCCGCAGATGGCGATAATCGTGGGCGGTGAGAGGGCTTTTTTCATAAAGAGATGGATTAGGAACACGGTTCCTGCCAGGAACCGTGTTCCTAGCTAAGTGTGATTGGTTTTCCTTGCTGTGCTGATTGGATCGCCGCACTTGCTATTTGGATGGCGGCCAGACCATCTTCTCCAGTGCAGGCAACGGGATTACCGGTTTGAATCGCCGTAACGAGATTATCAACTGCATGGTACATGACATCTTTACGATCGCCAAAATCTTTGGGAGTATCTTCCAGTTCCCTATAACCGGTATAGCGTTTGCTGGCTGCGGCCTGGCTGTATTCAACCACATATCCCGAATCGGTCAAGCGCATCCGCCCCAGGCTTCCCAGGATTTCCATCTCGAAGATGGTGTAAAACTTGGCCTCTACAGCTCGAAGGGTAGCCATCCCCCCATTTTCGAGTCCCAACACCACGTCCAGGGTAGGATCATCCGGGTCGTCCTGGAGGCGATTCCAGGCCTGAACCCATTCAACTTCCCCTACTAGAAATCGCAATAGATCGATCCAATGGGAGCCGTTATGACGGATGCCTTTGGTGTACCATCCTGCAGCAGCCTGGATCTCTCCCAGATGACCAGCCTCGATGAAATCGTTGACTGCGCGCATATTGCTGGCAAAGCGCCGCAGATAGACTACGCCTAGGATGACCTCTTGCTGTTGGGCCAGGGCGATCAACTCTTGAGCCTGTGCAACAGTAGCAGACAGCGGTTTTTCGGACAGAACAGCCTTGAGGGCTTGGGCGGCAGACAGGACTTCTTTGAGAACCGCATAATGCGTGCTATCAGGTGTGCACACGCTGACGATATCGAGGTGCTCATTTTCCAACATCTCCCCTACATTTTGATAGCGTGCTTTGACACCCCACCGTTGGCCACATTTATTCAATTGAATTACGTCGATATCGCAAAGTGCAGCCAGTTCTGTGTTGGGGTGTTGAAAATAAGCCTCGGCGTGTGTAAAAATATCCCCGTGCATTTTGGGATCATCAGCGAATTCGCTGCCGATTTTCCCGCAGCCGATGATCCCAGATCGTAAACTGGTCATGGTTAGCGAACAGCCTTTTGTTGGATATGATGGTTGATCTCGGAAAGCTCCGGCATGCGTTGGAAGAGATCGAGGATATCGCTCAGGGTGAAGTGGGGATTGTCTGGATAGAGATGCTCATACACCTGGCGGATGAGCTCGAAATCCTCGGGCGTGTCAACGGTCAGACGCAGGTCTGCGACCTCGGGGGGGAAATCGGTGCTTACATTGCGCAGGGTGTATTTTTGGGGGTGTTCCCAAAAATGGAGCGAGACGTGCTCACGGTCGGCGGGATCATCAGAGGTTCTGTCGATTTCAGCCAACGCCTCGGTGGAGAATACCCGCACATCGGTTCCGACGGGAGATGTATATTCCAGGGTGTTGCTGACGAAATCTGCGCCACCGATGCGGTAATCGGCGACCACTTTGTCTAGAATCCCCGGGTCGATCAACGGACAATCCCCGGTGGTTTCGACGATGACATCGACTTGATGATCTCTGGCGGCCCCTAGGACGCGGGCCAGGACATCTTCTTCGCTGCCACGGAAAAAACTGACCCTTAACTGCTGCGCCAGCTCGACGATGGGATCATCAGAAGGATTGACCGTTGTAGCAATGATGACATCATCCACGGTGCGGGATTGTTGCAGGCGTTCGATCATCAAAGCTAGCATAGGTTTTCCCATAATCGGCTTGAGAACTTTGCCAGGCAGGCGTGACGAGCGCATACGTGCTTCGATCGTGATCGCAAATTTCATTTTTTCATCCGTTTATTGGTAGTTTCTGTATTAGGCAACAGCAGTTTGAACACAGAATTCTTATAAGGAAGCCAGGAATCCAAGAATTGTTATGTTTTTATTCCTGTGTTCCTGGTTTCCTTATAATAAAGCATGCAATGGAAATTGTTCATGATGCTTCTGACCAGCACACATTAGTGGTAGTTTCGGGTGGATTCTCTCAGTTGCTGAGGTGTTTGTCAAGCAGGCGAGTGAGCGCGCTTATTCACTTGACAGCCCTTCGCCTTCATGACAGAATTCAATGGAAATGTGTTGAAACAGGGGTGTGTGGAGCGTCAAGCGCTCCACACACCCCTGTTTCAGGCTTGATTGTGAAGGTTTAATCTTGGCGAAAAGTACAACCGCAAAACTTAATCCCAAATTAAAAAATTCGTGGCATGTGCGAGTTCAGCGTTCGCGCGGCTGGTCAGGAATAAGCCTGCGTGAGTTGTGGTCGTATCGTGATCTGTTTTGGATTCTTGCCTGGCGGGATGTGAAACTCAGGTATAGGCAGACTGCCTTAGGGGTCAGCTGGGTGATATTGCAGCCCGTGCTGACATCAGGTATTTTTGCGCTCATCTTTGGGGTCTTGGCAGATTTACCTTCAGACGATTCACCTTATTTGTTGTTCGCTTTTGCGGGCACCTTACCCTGGACACTTTTCGCCCAATCCCTGCAACGCGCTGGCAGCAGTCTTGTCAGCGGCAGGGAAATGATCTCGAAGATCTATTTTCCGCGCCTGATTTTGCCGATCGCCAGTTCTTTCTCTGTGCTGGTGGATTTTCTGGTTGGATTGGCATCGATCAGCGTGTTATTGCTTATTTACCAGACACCGCTTACCTGGAATCTCTTGGCGATCCCGGGATTGGTCTTTGTGAACCTGTTGATTGCCATTGGGGTTAGTTTTTGGGTTTCAGCGTTCAGTGTTCATTACCGGGATTTTATCTATGCCTTACCTTTTCTCATTCAGGCCTGGATGTACGCTTCGCCTGTTGCCTATGCCAGCAGCATCGTGCCTGAAGAGTGGAGCGTACTTTACTCTTTGAACCCCATGGTGGGGGTGATCGAAGGCTTCCGCTGGGCATTGTTAGGGCAGGGGGAATTTTCATGGATCTCCTTTGGAATCTCATGCGCAGTCGGTTTTCTGGTTTTCGTTTTCGGCGCGCTGGTATTTAGAAGAATTGAGCGCGGTTTTGCAGACGTAATTTGATGAATGATATTGCCATAAGTATCAAAGATCTCAGCAAGGTATATCGGATTGACCCTGCAACAGGGGATGCTGCCTCGCGTACATTACAGGAAGAACTGGTCAGTCTCGTGAAGCGCCCTATTCGCAGAGCAGGTGCAGCTTCCAAACAAGAGGTTTGGGCCTTAAGAGATGTTTCATTTGATGTTGCCGCAGGTGAGGTGATTGGCCTGATCGGTCGTAATGGGGCGGGGAAAAGCACCCTGCTGAAAGTGTTGTCGCGCATCACAGAGCCTACTTCAGGGTACGCAGATATCTATGGCAGGGTTGGTTCCCTGCTCGAAGTGGGTACTGGGTTTCATACCGAGCTAACCGGCCGGGAGAACATTTATTTGAGCGGCGCGATCCTGGGGATGCGGAAAAATGAGATCGACAAGAAATTCGACCAGATTGTAGAGTTTTCAGGTGTGAGTAAGTATATCGAAACACCTGTAAAGCGCTACTCCAGCGGCATGGCAGTCCGCTTGGCCTTTGCCGTGGCGGCCCATTTGGACCCGGAAATATTGCTGGTAGATGAGGTGCTGGCAGTCGGTGATGCCGCCTTCCAGAAGAAATGTTTGGGAAAGATGGGCGAGGTTGCTGAAGGGGGGCGAACGGTGATATTTGTCAGCCACAATATGGGTGCGATTACGTCCCTGTGTAAGCGAGGTGTCTGGCTCGAAGAGGGGCGCGTGCATGCGGATGGTCCTGTGTACGAAGTGGTCCAAGAGTACTTGACCATGGCGGGCCAGCTAGACGAGACAAAGACGAATCTGGCCTTGCGCGAGGACCGTGGTGGAGATGGTCGATTGCGCTTCACTGAATTTCAGGTCCGCAATCAAAATGGCGCTCCCTTGACCTCAGCAGTTTCGGGAGAGCCTGCCGATCTGGTGCTCAGCTACCAGGCTGATGGTGATATATCGGGCAGAACGTCGATCCATTTTTGGATTTGCGATGCCTTCGGCAAGTGCCTGGTGAGTCTCAGCAGCCTGTTTACCGGGGAAGATCTGGAGAATCTGCCCTCGCAAGGAGAAATCGCTTTGCATATTCCTCGCTTTCCCCTACGGGAGGGCAGATATTTCGTTGATTTGGGTGCCGATATCGATGGCGTAAAGGCTGATCGCGTGATGAAGGCTATTCAACTAGATGTATCAATTGGAGCCTATTATCCGGTACAACAGCCTGAGCACCCTAAAGACGGTGAGTTCTTGATCGAACATTCCTGGCGGCTTCTAGCGTAAGATGGCCTAAGCTAAGAACCTATCCGAAAATTGCTGAGGCCGGTCTCCTGACCGAGCCGAACACGGTCAGGAGACCGGTTCAAGCGAACATTCGGATAGATACTAAATTCTTTTCATGAAAGTAATTTACTCGGAATGTAATCACCAACTCTGGCTGGATGTCGCTGCTATTCTCGAGGAGCGCTTTGGGTGGGAGCCTTGCTATTGGATAGGGTCTGCGCAGTTCGAGAACGATGTCAGGGCGCGCTTTGGAGAGGTTTGTTTCCATTCGTCCATGGATGCTGTCAAAAGCATCCCCTCGCCTGAGTTTCAGCCGAAACATCTTGTTGTGCTGGATAAGCCGCTTTTAGATGAACTTGCAATTTGCGAGAGCACCGCTCTGAAAATGATGGACCGCATGGAAGCGCTGGGCTCTTTTTCTTACCAGGAGCGCATTCGCCATTATCATCGTCTGGTTAGCTACTGGTTGTCAGTCATTGAAACCTATCAGCCTGAGCGGGTGCTTTTTTCGACCATCCCGCATATGGTTTACGATTATGTTTTCTACCATCTGTGCAAGATGTTCGAGATCCCCACGCTGATGTTCGAGGAGTCGATCGCTTTGGGATTGTCATTTTTGCGAGATTCAATCGATGGTAGCACACAAATTGGTACGCTCTACCAGCAGTTGCTCCAGAAACATCGTTATGAGCAGGAATTTCTTCTTTCCGATCCGCTGGAGCGATATTTGAACTCTTTGTCAGGGGATTACGATGATGTGCCCCTCTACATTCGCTTCGTCTCCAAGAGCGAAATATATGCTCAAAACACCACAGAGGCTTTCTTCAGGAAGTTACTAGATTTCAAAAATTACTCTGGATATTTGGCTAAGCAGTTGGGGATTTTGCAGCAAAAGATCAGGCCTCCAATAAATTATTTGAAGCAGAGCACCAAACTTCCAGAAAAATCTAGGATGTCGAACCTTGAGTATCGTTGGTTCCATTGGAAAGCAAGGCGCCGGGTGAAGAAATTGGCCCGGCATTACCACCAGCGAACGACAAAAGAGATAGATATAGACAAGCCATATCTTTATGTGGCGTTGAGCTACCAGCCAGAAGCGACCACCTCACCGAAAGGGGATGTCTTTGTACATATGGAGCTGATGGTGGCTATGTTGTCGAAATTGGTGCCGCAGGGCTGGATGTTGTACGTCAAAGAGCATCCCTCCCAATTTGATACCTCATGGGCATTCCGCGCACACAGCGCGCGCAGGGAATATTTCTACGATGACCTGGCTGCCTTGAAGAATGTCGCTTTGGTTCCTACTTCGTTTTCATCCTACAATTTGATCGATCAGTCAATCGCCGTGGCAACCGTGACCGGCACTGTAGGTTGGCAGGCAGTCATCCGGGGAAAACCGGTGCTGGTTTTTGGCTCCCCGTGGTATCAGGGTTGTGAGGGTGTGTTCCAGGTGAACAATCAACAAATGTGTCTGGAAGCATTGGAACAACTTCAAGAAGGGTATTCAGTTGATAGGCGTAAGGTCAGGTTGTATGCCCATGCGCTTGAAGAAGTGAGCCTGAATCTGGCTTTTGAGGATAAAATGCAAACCGCACAGCTCGCGGATGTAGCAGATGCGGGTTCTATCGCGGATGCGATAGCAACCTATTTTTAAGTGAGACACAAATGGGAAGCAAAGTTTTCATCGTCGCTGAAGTTGGTTCTGTTCATGACGGCAGTTTTGGCAACGCCACGAAACTCGTCGAGGCCGCGGCTGCCTGCGGTGTGGACGCGGTCAAGTTTCAGACTCACATCCCTGAGGCAGAGACTTTGCCCAATGCCCCCATGCCGCCTTATTTCAAAGGAGAGCCTAGGTTCGAGTATTTCAGGCGCACTGGTTTTTCGCTTGATCAATGGAGGCAGTTAAAAGACCATTGTGATGAGCAAAATGTCGTCTTTCTCTCCTCCCCATTTTCCGAAGAAGCTGTCGACCTTTTAGAATCAGTCGGAACTCCTCAATATAAGATCCCCTCGGGGGAAGTGACCAACCTGCCAATGCTGGAAAAGATCGCCCGCCTGGGGAAGCCAGTCATCTTATCTTCAGGGATGAGCCCCTGGGATGAGTTAGACCGCGCCGTGGGGATGATCCAAAAATATAACCAGCAGTTGACCGTGCTGCAGTGCACCAGCGAATATCCCTGCCCGTACGAGCAGGTTGGCTTGAATGTCATGCTGCAAATGGCAGAGCGTTATCAGGTTCCGGTAGGGCTTTCTGATCACACGTTGACAAATTTTGCCGTTTTCGCAGCAGTGACCTTAGGGGCTTCTGTAATTGAGAAACACTTCACCTTCAGCCGCAAGATGTATGGCAGTGACGCAGTGCATTCCCTCGAGCCTGCTGAAATGGCATATCTTGTGCAGGGAGTGCGGGCTATCGAAACGATGACGGCCAATCCAGTACAAAAGGATCGTGTTGAACCCTACGCTGAGATGAAACGGATCTTTGAAAAGAGTTTGGTGGCTGAGGTCGATATCCCTGCGGGAACCGTGCTCACGCGAGAGCTGGTCGGTATCAAGAAACCCGGCACGGGAATATCCGCGGCGCGTCTGGAAGAATTCCTCGGGAAGAAAGTGCGCAACCATATTTCGGCGGATACAATGCTCGCTGAAGAGGATTTCTTGGAAGAATAATTCGACCATGTTCCATCAGCGAGATCTTCCGAAAAATTGGTGTAGCAGGGGGGCGAAGCCCCCTGCTACACCAATTTTTCGGGCCTCTCGTATGTAATATGACTTGGTCAGGGTAGCAGGTAGGTATGCGAAAAGTTTGTGTGGTCGTTGGTTCGCGGGCGAATTACAGCAGCATCAAGAGTGTGATGCGTGCTGTGCAAGCTCATCCAGATTTGCTTCTTCAGGTGGTGGCGGGCGCGTCGGCCTTGCTAGATCGCTTTGGTGCGGTAGTCGATACTGTCGAAGCCGATGGCTTCATACCGGATGCCAAAGTTCTGATGATCATCGAGGGAGAGACTCCCACGACCATGGCGAAATCCACCGGGTTGGGGTTGTTAGAGCTGCCAACCGTATTCGAAAATCTCCAACCTGACGTGGTCGTGACAGTTGGCGATCGCTTCGAGACTATGGCCACAGCCATCGCCGCAGCGTATATGAACATCCCTCTGGCGCATACTATGGGTGGAGAGATTTCTGGGACGATCGATGAGAACATTCGCCATGCGGTGACTAAGCTGTCCCATATGCATTTCCCCGCCAACCAGGACGCGGCAGGCCGCATTATAGGCATGGGCGAAGACCCAGCTATGGTACATGTGGTCGGCTGCCCGCGCATCGACCTCGTAGCCGAGATCGCCGATGAGAGTAATCGGCTACCTGAGCGCTCCTGGCTGGAGTATGAAGGGGTCGGTGGTCATATAAACCTGGATGAACCCTTTTTGCTGGTTTCACAACATCCGGTCACAACGGAGTACGGTGATGGAGAGCGTCAGATCACGGAAACGTTGATGGCTTTGCACGAATTACACATGCCTACGATCATGCTCTGGCCGAATGTGGACGCCGGATCTGAAGATATATCACGCGGTATGCGCAAATTTCGTGAGCATTATGAGCATGATTACATCCGCTTCTACAAGAATTTTTCGGTAGAAACCTACGTGCGCTTGATGAAACGCTGTGCATGCAAAGTCGGCAATTCCAGCGCCTCGATACGTGAAGGCCCATTTTTGGGGATGCCGGCGGTCAATATTGGCACCCGCCAAATCGACCGCCAGCGCGGCTCGAATGTGATCGATGTGGATTATGACCGTGCCCAAATTATCGGTGCCATCGAGAAGCAAATCCAACACGGCCCTTACCTCTCAGAGTCAATCTACGGGGATGGCCATGCCGGCGAACGTATTGCAGATATTTTGGCCGTGGCCGATTTCAACATCCATAAACGGATGACGTATTAGTCAGTGAACGGGTTCAGTGGACAGTAAACAGTGAATATCCTGGGTATAATTCCGGCGCGTGGGGGATCGAAAGCCATTCCTAAAAAAAATATTGCCCTTCTCGCTGAGAAACCTTTACTAGCCTATACCTGTGAAGCAGCCCTGGAGAGCCAGCGGTTGACGCGCCTGCTTCTGGATACCGATGACCAAGAAATTTCCGAGGTTGGCCGCACTTGTGGTGTGGAAGTCCTCTTTTTGCGCCCCAGCGACCTGGCCGCGGATGATACGCCGATTCTGCCAGTGATCCAACATGCGCTGGTATGGCTAAACGAACAGCAAAATTTTCTGACTGATATCGTGGTCTTGTTGCAGCCTACCTCGCCGCTACGCAGAGCAGAGCATATCGATTCCGCCGTGGATTTGTTGCTGGAATCAGGGGCAGATACGGTCGTCTCGGTGGTGACTGTGCCCCATAACTTCAATCCTGCTGCAGTGATGCGCCTCGATGAGCAGGGATTTCTGACTCCCTTTGAGGCTGGTCCGCTGATCCTCAGGCGGCAGGATAAGCCCAGGGTTTATGCCCGCAACGGTCCAGCCGTCCTGGCGATCCGCCGAGAGACCATCGAGCAGGATAAGCTCTATGGAGACAGGATCCTGCCTTATGAGATGGATACTGCTTCATCGATCGATATTGATACCTACGAAGACCTGGCACTGGCCGAATTCTGGCTGGCGCGTAATTCAAACCAGATATGAAATCCATTGATATTCTTTTTTTTGTCGAGCACGTTGCCCGTGAGCTAGATATCGCCTGCGCGGTCAGAGCCATCATCGAACGCGATAGTCAGCTTTCTATCGAAATTGATTCGCTCAGTCATGGCATCGAAAAGACGCTGGAGCATTACCAGCCCCGTATCGTTGTTTTGCCTTATTGTGTTGCCATCTTCGAAGGCGGGCTAGACGAAATCGTTGCACGCTGGCCGAAAGCTGAATATGTCAGCCTTTCATATGAGCAGGTTCTCGGTCGCGCACAAAAGAACCTCAATTCTCCAAAAGATAAGTTCTCGAAAGATTATGTGCTCTATCATGCCTGGGGTGATTTCTTTGCTGAGTATTTACAGACCCATGGAGTACCTTCAAGGCACATATTCATCAACGGCAATCCCACCTATTCCCTCTACCAATACCCCTATAAAGCGTATTATGGCAACCAACGTGCCCAATTGGCGCGGCAATATGGATTAGATGAGGGCAAACGCTGGATTTTTATTCCAGAGAACTACGGCTGGGCCTTCTTCGAAGATCATATGGTGCGTGCCCGTATTCGCAGAGGGTTCGATCCCCAACAGGCTTATGAATACCGCGATTTCGCCCGCCAGTCTCTAGGCGCAGTTTCGCACTGGTGGCAAAGGGCTGGGGAAATTGAGTCCATTGAGGTGATCATCCGCCCCCGTCCCGCCATTCCGGCGCAGCAGTTCATTGACCGGGTGCGCGAGCACGCTGGAGAGCTTCCTGAGCGACTTCACTTTATCAAGCACGGTACAGTGCGCGAATGGATCCTGGCTTCGGATGTGGTGATCTCCTCATACAGCACGACTTTGCTCGAGGCTGCGGCTGCCCAAAAGCCCGTGTATATCCTTTCCCCTCAACCTTTTCCGGAACTGCTTTACGCCGAGTGGTATGAGCTCACCGATCATGTGGCGACGCAGGAAGATTTCCTGGCAGCCCTGACGCAGGAAACCCTACCTCGCAATTGGGTGGCATTGGAGCAGTGGCTCCGAGCGCTGATGATCAGTCGCGGCGATTCCATCGCCAACATGGCTCGAATGCTGATCGAGAAAGCCGACGGCAAGCTACCTACGCCAGCGCCCCAGGAGATCGCCCGGTATTTGCAGCGCTTCAGCATGGCCCGCCTGACCCGAAAATCCCGCCAAATTAGTTGGGAATTATTACAGCGCGGCCTGGGTGCTATTGGGATCAAAACTCAAGCTCAATCCTGGACTGGTCATGAGAGCGATCTGTTGGGGAACGAGGACATAAACCAGCGCGTTGCCCGTTGGGCCGAAATTCTGAGCGACCATGCCTAAAGTCAGCGTGATCATTCCCACATACAACCGCGCCGACCTGATTCTTCCAGCAGTCGAGAGTGTTACCACGCAGACCTTCAAGGATTACGAGATCATTGTCTTGGATGATGGTTCTACAGACAATACGGCAATGGTGCTAGAGCCATTGATCAACAGGCAGGTGATCAAGTATTTTTACCAGGAAAACCAGGGCGAGTCAGCGGCGCGCAATCATGCCATGCGCCTTGCTAAAGGCGATTATTTTGCCTTTTTAGATTCAGATGATCTGTTCCTGCCCACCAAACTCGAGAAGCAGGTTGCTTTCCTGGATGCTCATCCAGCGGTTGCTTTGGTGCATTCTTTATACAGCAAATTCAGCGGGTTGGATACAGATTTGGGCGTGCGCGATACCGCCCGATTTTCTGGGGATGTCTATCCTGAAATATTGTTAGATTGGTCGGTATTGATGGCCGTTCCCTGCGTTATGTTAAGAGCGGAAGTGGTTGCAGAAGTTGGCGGCTTTGATGAGCAAATGCGCTGGGGTCCCGATTTGGATTTATGGCGGCGGATTTCCCGCCGGTATCCCTTTGGTGTGATCCCCGAAGTGCTCAGCAAGATCAGGGTGCATCCAGGAAATATCTCTGGGGATAGAATTGCTGCAGTGGCTTCCTTCGAGCGTTACCTTCGCAAAGCGTTTGCGGATGACCCTCAGCTCGATGAAAGATTCCAGCGTCGCGCTTATGCAAAACTTTACAGCAATGTAGCCCACAATATTTTGGCTGATGGGGTTCAGGAACAGCTTGGCGTGGTACGCTCTTATAGTGCCAAAGCCGTCGTACATTGGCCCTGGCAATGGAGCGCCTATTTAGGCTGGCTGGGATCCTGGCTGCCAGTGGGTATAAAGAATTGGGCGCTTTCGATTTGGCGGCGATACAGGTATGAGCGCTGATTATGAAGAAATCGATTGTATTGTTAGGTACCCAAATTACTGTTGGAGGGGCTCAGCGAGTGCTGCTTACTCAAGCGGAATGGTTTCATGCGCGCGGTTATTCTGTAACAGTTGTGTTTTTCTACGACAAAGATAATTTGAGAACCCAGTGGGCGTTCGATTATCCATTCCCTGTTATAGATTTAGGTGCCTGGCAACCCCAAAAATCTATTCTAACAAATATAATTTTACTTCTTCGAGGGCTTTTCCGTTTATGGAGTCTGCTGCGAGGGGGAAAAGTCGATATAATCGAAACTTTCACCCCAGATAGCAATATTCTAGGATTGTTCGTTGCTCGCATCGCTGGTGTGCCAGTACGGATAGCTTCACATCATGGGTATATTGAAGGTGCCTATTCCTGGGCTGGTAAGCTTCATGGGATGATGATCAACTGGGGTTTTGCTGATCGCCTTGTTGCTGTATCTGAGCGCGTCCGCCGAATCGCTCTCACAGAGGAAGGCGTCAATCCAGAGAAAGTCGTTGTATTTCTTAATGGCATCACTCCAGCAATGGTCGATGAACCACTTTCAGTTCTTCGGGATCGTGTCCATCAAGAACTGGGCATGTCCACGAATGATTTTTTGATATTGACAGTCGGTCGTGTGACTGTCCAAAAAGGGCATACCTATCTGTTGGACGCTATTCCCCAAGTTCTGATGCAGTTCCCAAAGGCAGTTTTTGCAATTGCTGGCGACGGTCATCTACGCCATGCTCTACAGGATAAGGCAATGCAGATGGGAATCGACGGATCGATCCATTTCTTAGGAACTCGCTCTGATATTCCCGAACTATTATCTGTGGCGGATGTGTTTGTTCTACCTTCATTATGGGAGGGATTGCCTCTGGCTTTGTTAGAAGCTATGAGCGTAGGGCTTGCTGTTGTAGCGACTCGAGTCGAGGGAGTGGAATCGATCATCGTCGATGGTGAAAATGGATTCCTTGTTCCATCGGAAGATGTGGACGCGCTATCAACTGCCTTGATAAAGATCTTAGAAGATAAGGGTGGTCGCATTCGATTTGGTGATCGTAATAAAATATTGGTGGAAGAATTCTTTACAATTGATCGTATGTGTGAAAGCTATGCAGAGCTTTTTATAGAGGTATATTCTCAGAAGAAGAAAAATGAGTCAGGTATTTAATCGGCGTGGATTAGTTTTCCAAATAGGCATTACCTTTGTTGTCTTGGTGGTGCTCTTATTGGCAATTCAAGATTTTTACCAGGTTGCGGCAGGTACCAGGAACTGGACTGGCAAGTTCACCATCACCTGGGGGATTCCCCTGGCTGGGACGATGTTCTTTGGCGTACTGGCTTTTGTGTTTGGGATGCTTTCCCTGTGGGTGCCAGAACGAATTGAACCATTTGGTCGCACCCTGGCTGGACTGCGAGATCGCCTGGCTTGGCTGCGCTGGTTGGTATTTATTGTGCTGGCCTTGATCCCAGCGAAGATTTTCCTTTATACTCCATTGGGATTTAAGCTGGTTGGGAACGCATTTCGTCTGGCGTTCTTGCTGGCAGTTGTCATCGCTATGGCAATCTTCGCTACACGCGATCAGGATAAGCTCATCCGCTGGCGGCCTCTGATGGTCAGTGTTATCTTCGCAGGGGTTGTATTTGCCGGAGCAAAGGAATTTGTCAATGTGACCGATTACCCATTTTCGCTGACCTGGTCCGAGGGTAATCGCATTTGGGACTATTCCTGGCTGTATGGGCGGCGTTTATATGATTATCCTTTTGATGCAAAGTTCGAAGCCTATATTGATGTTGGGCGGCAATCCTTATGGGGGCTGCCATTTATCTTCGATAACGTATCGATTCTAGATATTCGAACATGGTCAGCGATAGTTCTGACATTGCCCTATATCCTATTGGGGTGGATGGTTTACCGTCCCATGCCAGGTAAGCTCAAAGATTGGGTTTGGCTTGGCTTGTGGGCATTTACTTTTATGTACCAGGGTCCCATTTACACCCCGCTCGTACTCAGTGCCATTCTTGTTGCTGGAGCACGCCGAAAACCGATCTGGTTGGCTTTGCCGTTGATCTATCTGGCCGGGTATTACGCCCAACTCAGCCGGCTGACCTGGATGGTCGCCCCGGCGATTTGGGCTGGGATGGTGGCTTTGGTCGACGGTACAGATCAGAATGGAGCGCGCTTCACCTGGCGGGATTGGTCCAGGGTGGTGGTTTATGGGCTGGCTGGTTTCCTGGGAGGGGTGGGGATCCAGCGTGGCTGGAACAGGGTGGCGCGTTACCTGGGGAATGTCTCTGAGGTCAATGCTGTTGCGGCAGTCCCTGAAGTGACGTATACCGATGCTTCTGATGCTGTCGAAGCAGTCAGCAGTGGGAGCAATACTTTCCTTACAGATCAGCCATTGTTGTGGGATCGCCTGTGGCCGAACCCAACATACGGTCTGGGGATCGTTTTGGGGCTGATATTAGCTGTTGCCCCACTGATCATCTTCTTGATATATCTCATAATTACAAAACGTTGGCAGCTCAATTCCTGGCAGAAAATAGGTCTTGCTGCAGGGCTGCTGCTATTCTTAGGTTTAGGTATCGTCGTTAGCGTAAAAATTGGTGGTGGGGGCAATCTGCATAACCTGGATATGTTCCTGATCGGAGTCGTGATCGTTGCTGGCCTCGCTTGGGAGAAGGGCGGGCACGTGACGATCAAAAATCTCGAATCCCAGAGTCTCGGTATCAAGATTTTGCTTCTGCTCATGGGGTTGATTCCTGCGTTTACACCCATGATCGGCGCTCACCCGCATGAGCTTCCTGAAGAAAAACATATTCTCTGGGCTCAAGAAGTGCTGGGGAATGAGACAGACCGAATTCAATCGCAAGGTGGGGAAATCCTTTTCATGGATCAACGCCAGTTGCTTACTTTTGGATACTTGCAAGCTGCTTTGATCCCTGAATATGAGAAGAAGAAGGTTATGGATAGAGCCCTGGCAGGTGATGTGGATTACTTCGCGCCGTTTTATGAGCATTTGGCCAACCAGCGTTTTTCCTTGATTGTGGTCGATCCGCAACGGATCCGTTATGCTGATGAGACTGAAGATTGGGGTGAAGAGAATAACGCCTGGGTTAAATGGGTCACTGAACCGCTATTGTGTTTCTATGAGCCAGTATTCACCTTCGATCATGTAGGCATATGGACGCTGTATCCGCTCGAGGATGTGAAGGATTGCTCACTGGGGCAATAGTCGATGTTCCTTTGATTGTTGAGTGGTAATTTCCTCGACGATGTCATATTTCAGACAAAAAGCCCAAAAATAGAGGCAGGCGGAAGTGCTCTGCACCTTCGCCTGCCTCTATTTTTGAAGTTCTTGTGAATGTGATATTTTGATCTGGTCGAACTACTCAGCTGCGGAATTGATAAACGAAAACAAACGCTGAAAAGGGCCACATCCCCAATAATGGCAGCAACCATTTGAGCAGATATAGGTGATCCTCTTCTCCACATTGATGATTCTCATCGATGATGAAGTTCCCCTCGGGACCATAGAAATCGACCAGGCTATCAATTACCCTTTGGCTGTACCCCTGGGCTTCATAGGCGTTTTGCACAACCTCTGGGTTGGATTCGATTTCATCGATATCGTGCTCGATAACGACTCCATAATCTGCATCTAATATCCACCACTGGTCGGCCTCTTTATCCACGCGGGCGCGTGTTACCACATGGCCTTCTAGTCCGACGATATGCGCTGGGATGCGATTCCTTCCCAGGATATTGGCCAATATTTTCGAAGATTGCGAGCAAACACAAGTCGATCGTTCGATGGCTCTTTCTGCACGGCAAAATTCGTAGTTGTCTCTTTCCCCCTGCAGAAGTCTGAAAAAATAGATCAAGTAGTTTTCATGAATGGGGACGCGGAGATTGAAATCATTGCTCTCTTCGAATTCTACCCAGTAGTGCACTGTCCCTTCGAAAATTAGTGTGTTCAGTCTCTTGACATATTCTGGGTGTTGCTCATCTATGGAGGCATCGCGATCCATGCGCGCGAAAACCTCTTCAGGCGAGTATTGAGGGATGCGTATCTTGCCGGCATATTCGAGGCCTTCGTAGACAGCCGGGTTGCGAAGTGGAATTGCCAGGCCAACCAAACTTATCACCAGTAGCGCGAAGCTGATACAGAAGATAGCAAAGCTGGGAAATTTGGTCGATTGGATGGACATCCGGATAGATGATGGCCGGAGCAGGAAATTGCTAAATAGGGTCATCAACAGACCAATCAAAATGACGATCAATTGAAAAAGGCCAATTTGATAGAAACCCGAATCATTCCGTATCAGGTCAAGTGAGGCTGCTCCAACCATGAGCACAATACCAAGAATGTCTAGCGAAAAAGCTAGAACTTTCTTAATCGTATTTGTCATATTGTCCGACATCATTAGAAATACCTCTATTGATAATTAGTTCGACAATGTCAACTTCGCGCGAACTTCCTATTTTCGGGCTTCTCGTCTGAAAGTTGACATTGTCAAGCTACTCACTCTGATTGTGTCGATCCTGGCAATTATACTCGGAAGATTATCCTTTCCTCGGCTCTCTCGGAATCATCGGGGTAGCTCCCATACATCCAAATCTAGACATTATCACGGGAATTTTAGAGAGCCCTCACCTCCTTGACCAATTCATACTCGCTGTTATAATTCATTCGTTGAATTTTGAATGTGGTTTGTGTGACTTATGGTATTAGAAAAAGCTCAAGTATTGACTGAAGATCAAGAACTGGACGAGAACCAAAAAGAACGCGAGCGTGTCATCCTCGAAAATATCGAAGAAGACCCAGATGTGAACCAGGCTACACTGGCAAGCAAACTCAATGTTGCTGTTGGGACAGTCAACTGGCATATCAAACGCATGGGGATGAAGGGCTATATCAAATTATCTCGTGCTGAACGAAAAAAACTCCGCTATATCATTACGCCCAAAGGGTTGAAATTTCGCGCTAATCTGACGGTCAAGTATATCGAAAATTCGATGATGCTGTTCCGACGGACTCGCCGGCGGGTCACTGAGCTCATCCAGGTAGTGAGGCAATCGGGATATGAAACTGTTCAAGTTGCTGGTGATGGCGATCTTTCAGAAGTCATCCGTCTGACTTGTCTGGAGCAAGGGATGAAAATCGATGATGATCCTGAATTGCCGATATTAGAAATCCGCGGTTGGCGAGTGTACCTGAATATGGATGGGCAAATTCAATGAATGAACCGCACGTATTGATCACTGGTGGCGCGGGGTATATCGGTTCATACCTGGTTGGAGAGCTTCTTCAGCAAGGTTATTTCGTGACTGTTGTAGATAAATTGCTTTATGGTGGGGAATCTCTGTTGACATATCTACCCAATAGGAAATTTCATTTCGTCAAAGCAGATGTGTGGGAATCGCGCACCATCCGCAATGCTGTCCGGAAAGATTGGCCAAGCCTCAGCGCAGTCATTCATTTAGCTGCCATCGCAGGGTTTCCCGCCTGTCAATCTGTAGGCCGTTTGGTAGCCTGGAGATACAATGTCGAATCTACACAGCACGTTTTCGAGCAAGCTGAGGCCCTGGAGGTAGAGAGGTTCATTTATTTATCAACATACAGCAATTATGGCCTGTCGGATGATGGCAACCCGGTGACTGAAGAGACTCCCTTGAATCCGCAGTCCTTATATGCAGAGACTAAAGTCGCATCTGAGCGCTATTTATTGGCACAAGGTAGCCACAGCGCTTGTGCCTCATTGATTTTCAGGCCAGCGACACTTTATGGGCTTTCTCCTCGTCCCCGCTTCGATCTCATCCTGAATCAATTCGTTCTGGAGGCATTTCGTAAGCGCAAACTGCTCATCTATCAAAGGGGTTATTCGCGCTCTTTCGTGCACATTTCAGACGCTGTTCATGGTATTATTCTGGGTCTTCATTTGCCAATCGAGAAACTGCGCGGACAGATATACAATGTCGGCACAGAAGAGGGCAATTTGACCAAAGATCAGGTTGTGAAACTGATCCTGAAGCGCTTGCCAGAGACGGAAGTAAACTATAAGGATATCACTTTCGGTGGCGATATGCGCGATATAAACGTTTCATTCAAGAAGATTCAGAAAGATTTAGGTTTCAAAACTAAGTATGGCGTTGAAGACGGTATCCGAGAAGTTCTGGCTGCTTTGCAGGAAGGCATCATTCAGGAACCGGATGACCCGCGTTATCGGAATGCGCGCTTCATCGTACAATGAAAACAAAGGAAGAAAAATGAAAAAAGCTTTGATTACTGGCATATCCGGCCAGGACGGTTCTTACCTGACGGAGTTGTTGTTATCGAAAGGCTATCAAGTCCATGGCATGATCCGCCGGTCAAGCACTTTCAATACTGGGCGTGTTGATCATATTTATCGTGATCCGCATAACGGTGATAAAGCCAGGATGCGACTCTATTATGGTGATTTAGCAAGCTCCGACAGTTTGCAGAATCTAATCACTCAGATTGAGCCTGATGAAATCTATAATCTGGCAGCGCAAAGCCACGTGCGCGTAAGTTTCGATCTGCCTGAATACACGGGGGATGTCACTGGTTTAGGCACGATTAGACTCCTGGAAGCGGTTCGGCGCACAGGTGGCAAGATTCGTTTCTATCAGGCTTCTACCAGCGAGCTGTTTGGAAGTGCCTCACCTCCTCAGAGCGAGACGACACCCTTCGAACCGCAAAGCCCTTATGCTGCTGCCAAGGCCTATGCCCACTGGGTTACCAAGAACTACCGTGATGGCTATGGGATGTTTGCCAGCAGCGGCATCCTCTTCAACCACGAATCTCCCCGCCGGGGCGAGACATTCGTCACTCGTAAGATCACGCGTGCCGTCGCGGCAATCATGGCCGGGAAGCAGAAATATCTCTATATGGGTAATCTGGACTCGAAACGGGATTGGGGATACGCTCCTGAGTATGTTGAAGTGATGTGGCAATTGATGCAACAAGATGATCCCATGGATATCGTCATCGGCACTGGAGAATCCCACACCGTGCGCGAGTTCCTCGAAGAAGCGTTCGGCTATGTGGATTTGGAATATGAAGAATTTGTGCGCATCGATGAGCGTTATTTCCGCCCAACTGAGGTCGATTATCTTCTGGCTGATCCGGCCAAGGCGTATGAAACTTTAGGTTGGGAGCCTAAGATCCGTTTCCAGGATTTGGTGCGCATTATGATGGATGCTGATCTGGAATTGCAGGGGCTCGAAGCCCCCGGGGAGGGCAAGCGCCTGCTGGCAGAACGCTTTGATGGTTGGCATCGTTGGGAAGATCAAGTGGTGAGTATGGATAAGTGATCATGTCTGATAAGAAATACCCTGTTCCCGAAGAATTCTGGACCAATCGGCGAGTTTGTGTAACGGGGGGAGCTGGCTTTCTGGGCTCCTTTGTGCAGGAAGTGCTCAGAGAGCGAGGTGCTTCAGAGATATTCATCCCTCATATCGAAGAGTATGATTTGACTCTCTATCAAGATATCCAGCGCATGCTGAAGGATGCCAACCCAGATGTGATCATCCATCTGGCGGCCCTGGCTGGAGGTATTGGCGCCAACCGGGCTCGTCCAGCTGAATTTTTCTATAAAAATCTCATGATGGGTGTCCCGCTGATGCATGAAGCCTGGAATTATGGCGTAGAGAAATTCGTCGCCATTGGCACAATCTGCGCCTATCCAAAATTTACACCGGTGCCCTTCAAAGAGGAAAACCTCTGGGATGGCTATCCTGAGGAAACCAATGCGCCTTATGGTCTGGCCAAGAAGATGCTCCTGGTCCAGGCGCAGACGTATCGCGAACAATATGATTTCAATGCCATATATTTGCTGCCGGTGAACCTTTATGGTCCGCGCGACAATTTCAATTTGGAGACCTCTCATGTCATCCCGGCCCTGATCCGCAAGATGATCGAGGCGCAGCAGCGTGGCGATGTTGAAGTGATCTTGTGGGGAGATGGCTCACCGACGCGCGAGTTCTTCTATGCTGGTGACGCTGCCCGAGGTGTGGTGATGGCCGCAGAGCGCTACTCTGATTCAGAACCCATAAATCTTGGTTCAGGGATGGAAATCAGTATCAAGGATTTAGCCCAATTGATCGCCAGATTGACTGGCTTCGACGGTGAAATCGTCTGGGATACGACCAAACCTAACGGGCAGCCGCGCCGTGGGCTGGATACCAGCCGGGCGAAAGAATACTTTGGTTTCGAGGCGGCGATGCCCTTCGAAGAAGGTTTGCGCCGCACGATTGATTGGTTCAGGGAAAACCAAAATCGGATAGCGTGAAGCGGATTGCGTGGAGCGCCACCGCTCCCCTCTTCACGCACATGAATTACGTGTTATGGCTGAGACATCCTTAACAACCAAAGCAGTTCCTGAAACGGTCTTATTACGCCCAACCCGAGGTTGGTCTGCCCTTAATCTTGGCGACTTGTGGCGCTATCGAGAGTTGATATTTTTCCTGACCTGGAGAGATATCAAGGTGCGCTACAAGCAGACAGTCCTCGGTGCAGCCTGGGCGATCATCCGGCCAGTCATATCGATGATCGTCTATGCGCTCATTTTCGGGCAGCTTGCCAATCTCGATTCAGAGGGGGTTCCGTACACGATCTTCACGTATGTAGCCTTATTGCCTTGGCAGTTATTCTCCAAAGCGATGAGCGATACAGGACGATCGATGGTGTCGAACCGCAATATGATTACCAAGATCTATTTCCCGCGTTTGGTAATCCCGATTTCAACGGTTCTGAGTGGTCTTGTAGATTTTCTGATTGCGTTTGTCATCCTGATCGGCATGATGGTGTATTACAAGATTTCCCTGACCTCGGCGATCTGGACTTTGCCCCTCTTCTTGATACTGACTCTGATCTCGGCCTTGGGCATTGGTCTGTGGTTCTCTTCATTGAATGTTCTCTACCGGGATATTGGCTATATGCTGCCTTTCCTGACAGAGATGTGGAAATATCTCACCCCGGTAGCTTATTCAGCGCAGTATATCACCGGAACCTGGGCGGTCATTTACTCCCTCAACCCCATGGCCGGGGCTGTGCAGGGTTTCCGTTGGGCGTTGTTAGGCATCGAATTGGACGCCTCCGCGCCCTTGACCATGTCTGTTTCAGTGGGTGTGGCGATCCTCGTGCTGGTCACTGGCTTGTTCTATTTTCGGCGAATGGAACGCACATTTGCCGATATGGTTTGATCCCGTAGGGACGGGAGACCGAAGACGGATGACCGAGGTTTATAAGTTCCAAAAGTTGCGAGTTTATCAGCTTGCTTTAGATTATGTCGATGCCCACTTTCTCGGGCATTCTTTGCGATCTTATCTTGAATCAGTTGCGTGTCTAGATGTTATCGAACGTCGAAATTACCTTTTAGCAGAGGAACTAGAATTCACTAGAGATTTGGGACACCAGTTGTTCGTCAAGTTACAAGCGTTCAGGAAAAGCCTCCGAAAATGAATTCCCAGTTTCCCGTCCCCCGTCTCCCGTCAGCGGATGGCCTCTCCATCCGAGTTGAAAACCTCGGCAAACAATACCGTATCGGCATGGCTCCAGAGCGATATAAAACGCTGCGTGATTCGATTGTCGATGTCGTGACCTGGCCGGTTCAGCGTATCCGCCGAGGGCTGGCGCCAACGGGGGAAGATCGTATAGATACAATCTGGGCTTTGCGCGATATATCTTTCAATGTTGAACAAGGCCAGATACTGGGCGTCATCGGTCGCAATGGAGCCGGTAAGAGCACCTTACTCAAAGTATTGTCGCGGGTTACAGAACCTACAGAAGGTGAGGTAGAGATCCGCGGCAGGGTGGGCGCACTTCTGGAAGTGGGCACAGGCTTCCATCCTGAATTGACCGGTCGGGAGAATATCTACCTCAATGGCGCCATTTTGGGGATGAAGCGCACCGAGATCGATGGCAAATTCGATGAGATTGTGGATTTCTCGGGTGTGGAGAAGTTCATCGATACGCCAGTCAAGCGCTATTCCAGCGGTATGTACCTGCGCTTAGCCTTTGCGGTCGCGGCCCATCTGGAGCCAGAGATTCTGGTCGTTGATGAGGTGCTGGCGGTTGGTGATGCTGAATTCCAGCGTAAGTGTCTGGGGAAAATGAGTGATGTGGCTCAAGAGGGCCGTACCGTGCTGTTTGTCAGTCATGATATGTCGGCAATTCTGCGCTTGACCGAGGAAGCCATCGTCTTGGATAAGGGTCAACTGGTTTACCGCGCGCCAACTGTCGAAGCGGTTGACTATTATATGGTCTCTGGTTTCTCAGAAGCGGGAGAACGAACCTGGGATGTTGATGAGATTCCAGAAGTAGCCGCGCCCTTCCGCCCCATAGCTCTGCGCGTGCGCAATTCCAAAGGGAACAACGTTGATGTTGTTCGCTCGACAGAAGAAATCACCTTGGAAGTTGAATATGAACTTTCTGAGCCCATCCAGGGGCTGCGCGTTGGGCTCTATTTGATGAGCGCGCGCGGCGAGTACGTTTTGACCACCTTCGATACCGACGAGCCTGATCAATATGATAAATTTGGTGTGCGTCCCGCAGGTCACTTCATCAGCAGTTGCTTGATCCCCGCCGATCTTCTCAACGAGGGTCGTTATACGGTAGGTATGAATGCCAGTTCTTTCCGCGTCAAGCGGTATTTCATGGATGAGCGTGCCCTGACCTTCACTGTCGATGGGATGGGCGCGCCAGGAAAACAGTGGTCTGAAACCCGCATGGGCTTGGTGAGACCGCGCCTGACCTGGCAAATTGAGGCGGCAGGATAGTGGCTATGCTTTCGAAAGAAACTGTTAAGAATCTCCTTGGCGAACTCCCGCTGACTGCTGAGATTTACTGGTTTTTGCGGCAGAGTGAGCAGCCTCCGGTCGGAGGGTATCGATTGGACCGTCTTCAGGAGATGTTGCCTGAATGGCTTGAACAGGCAGGGGCAGTCACTAGGAAATCCAAAAAGCCTAAAAGAGTGCTGGTTTTCAGTATGCTGAGCTATTGGCTTGAGCACAGTATGCTGATGAGCCTGGCACTGGCGGCTTTGGGCCATGATGTCACAGTGAGTTATTTGCCGTACGCCCATTGGAAGAAACCTATCAACCAATTTGATTTACGGCGTCAGAATATCTATATCCAGGGGATCGTTAGTCGGGCTGAGCCATTTATTAAAGTAGCCTCATTGCTTGAATCAGCCCAGGTGGATTCCTTGCCAGTTGAGTTAGAAGAGATGATGCATGCGGCTGCCTTCCGCGATGTGCAGTACAGCCTGCTTAGGGAAGATGTCGACCCAGGTAGCGACCTTTATCATCTGCGGCGCGAGCGCAACGAAATCTACGCCCGCAGAATGCTGGCCCTGATGATGAGAAATCGCCCTGAGGCGGTCATTGTCCCCAATGGCAGTATGCTTGAATTTGGCATCACCTATTTGGTGAGCAAATATTTAGGTATCCCTGTGATGACGTTGGAGTTTGGCGAGCAAAGTGAGCGCATGTGGCTGGCGCAAAACGATGACGTGATGCGTCAGGACACCCAGGATCTATGGGATGCGCGAAAAGATGCTCCCCTTTCTGAAGAAGAGTGGAAGCGTGTCAAGGAATTCTTCGCTGCCAGGCAGAAAGGAAATATCTGGGAGACTTTTGTGCGTCTTTGGCAGGGGACGCCCTCCCAGGGTGTTGAGGAAGCGCGCAAGGATTTGGGGTTGGATTCTCGTCCCGTTGTTTACCTACCCACCAATGTGCTCGGAGATAGCCTGACATTAGGCCGCCAACTTTTCAGCTCTAGCATGACAGAATGGCTGCAACACACCATCGAGTTTTTTATCGAGAGGACCGATGTACAGTTCGTGATCAAAACCCACCCTGGAGAGCAAATCGGCTGGGGTCCGGCGGTATACGATATTCTAAGGGAGATGTTTCCTGAATTGCCAGACCACATCCATTTATTGCCCGCCGATGCCAAAGTCAATGCCTATGACATCATAGAAATTGCCGACTTGGGGATGGTTTTTACAACCACGATGGGGATGGAGATAGCAATGAGTGGACTTCCGGTCATCGTTACTGGAAAAACTCATTACCGGGGCAAAGGCTTTACACTGGACGCAGACTCCTGGGATGGGTTTTTCGGGATTCTCCATAAAGTGCTGGCTGACCCTCGGGCACACCGACCCACCCGAACCCAGGTCGAGGCTGCCTGGACCTATGCCTATCGTTTCTTCTTCGAGTATCCCCAGCCCTACCCCTGGCATGTTCAACATTTCCAAAATGATATCGAACGCTGGCCGCTGGAGGTCGTTTTTTCAGATGAAGGATTTGGGCAGTTTGGGAATACCTTTGAATATTTAGTCGGCGAGCCCATTGCGTGGGCAAAATGATTATGGTATCCGAGACAGAAATAAAATCACAGGTACGTGAGTTCTACGATCAGGTTGGATGGCAGGAGGTCAGCGAGGGCGTCTATCAAAATGCCCGCTATGAGGACCTGCGAACGGTTTCAAGAGAATATATCCATCGTTGCCACCTGCGGGTGAATCGCCACATCAACTCACAGGGATATCTCTTATTGGACGCGGGTTCGGGACCCATACAATACCCGGAGTATTTAGAGTATTCGAAAGGCTATGTGTATCGAGTCTGTGTGGATATATCCCATGTCGCGCTGCAAGAGGCTCGAAAGCGAGTCGGCGACCATGGCCTCTGTGTCGTAGCAGATATAGCCAACTTGCCTTTCAAATCTGAGATCTTCGAAGGGATCGTTTCGCTGCACACTGTTCACCATCTGCCACAGGATGAACATGTCCCCGCCTACACAGAATTGTATCGAGCGCTTTCTCCAGGTTGTTCTGCAGCAGTAGTCAACGGATGGGGGGAGGCTTTGATACCACGCCTATTGGCGAGACCCATGCGCTGGACGAATCGCATACTAGGAATTACCAGACGTGTATTAGGTATTGCTCCCCCAAAACATCCTGCAAAACCCGTGAGTGCGGTTAAGGATAAGCCTACAGGCACTTTCGTGCGCAAATATGGAGCCGATTGGTTGAAAGAACAGCTCGCACCATGGATGTCTATTGAAATATTTGTCTGGAGGGGAGTGAGTGTCAAGCACTTGCGCACCTTTGCCCATCAGGGTTGGGGTGGGCGAACGCTGTTGCGGGTCTTATATTGGTTTGAGGAAAGATTCCCTCATTTCTTTGGAGAGAAAGGCCAATATCCCGTGGTTGTTATCCGAAAACCGGAATAGTATGTTTATTACATGAGTTTGTGAGAGAGATATTCGTGCGGCATATATGGGGGCGTGCGCAGCACGCCCCCATATATGCCGCACGTAAATCACTTCGTAAGCTTTTTTCATTAGGGTAAGTTATGGAGACAAATATGGATTGGAAAGATAAAGTTATCTTGATCACTGGAGGAACTGGCTCCTTTGGAAAGGCTTTTACCAAAATCATGCTAGAAGAGTATCAGCCAGCCAAGTTGATCGTCTTTAGCCGCGATGAACTCAAGCAGCATGAAATGCGGGAAGCTGGATTTGATCACCCCAGCTTGCGTTATTTTATTGGCGATGTACGCGATTTAGAGCGTCTCAAACGCGCCATGCAGGCCGTTGATATAGTGGTTCATGCAGCGGCGCTCAAGCAGGTGCCTGCCTGTGAATACAATCCCATGGAAGCTGTCAAGACCAACATCCTTGGCAGCAGTCATGTGGTCGATGCTGCCCTGGATACGGGTATCAAAAAAGTCATGGCTTTGAGCACCGATAAAGCTGTCAATCCCGTAAATCTCTATGGGGCTACGAAACTGGCTGCCGAGAAATTAGTTATTCAGAGTAATGCCTATGCGGGGAAATATGAAACCCGCTTGAGTTGTGTGCGCTATGGCAATGTCGTTGGCAGCCGGGGCAGTGTAGTACCAGTGTTTTTACGTCAACGGGGCAATAGCAGCAAACTTACCATTACAGATGAACGCATGACCCGTTTCTGGCTTTCGCTAGAACAGGGCGTTCGATTTGTAATTCGGAATATCGAAACTATGCAGGGCGGGGAAGTCTTTGTGCCCAAGATCCCCAGTATGAAAGTAATTGATCTCGCTAAAGCCGTTGCTCCAACAGCGGAGCTAGAGACCATAGGGATTCGCCCCGGCGAAAAGTTGCATGAGTTGTTGATCTCACGTGATGAATCGCGTTCAACAATAGAGATGGATGATATGTTCGTTGTTCAGCCGGTGGAGGCGTATTGGTTTGGCGGAAGATGGGGTGAAAAGGGCCAACCTGTTCCCGATGGTTTCCGTTATTCCAGTGCGGAGAATCCGGAGTGGCTCGATATCGAACAGATCATCGAGATTATTAAACCGTTCGAGGAGGCGTTTGCCGAAGGAAAACTAGCCTAAAGAGAATGCGAATACTCATAACGGGTACGGGTGGCTTGTTGGGAAGCAATTTAGCATTAGAAGCTGCCAACGACCACACTGTTTTCGGGGTCGATCGCAGTTGTCCCCAGAAAACAGAGGCCTTCACCCCGGTGGTGGCCGACTTGCTAGACCCGGGCGCAGTGGAGCGTATCCTTGACGACACGCAACCTGATTGGGTGATCCATTGTGCTGCACAGGCAAATTTAGATGCTTGTGAACACGAACCTGAGAAAGCCTGGGAATTGAATGCAGACTTACCGCGAAAACTGGCACAGCATGTCGCCAGGGGCGGAGCGCGCCTGTTGCATGTTTCTACGGATGCAGTATTTGATGGGCAAAAGGGTGATTACTCTGAAAGTGATCCACCTAATCCTGTCAATGTCTATTCGCAAACCAAACTGGCTGGAGAAAATGCTGTTCTCGATGTAGCGACCGATGCTATTGTCGCCCGGATAAATATCTTTGGATGGAGCCCAACTGGAAAACGCAGTTTAGCAGAGTTTTTCTTCAACAATCTGGAAGTTGGTAATCCGGTCATGGGATTTCTAGATGTTTTCTTCTGCCCCTTGTTGGTGAATGATATCGCTGATCTTTTCTTGGGGATGCTGCAGAAAGGGCTGAGCGGGTTGTATCATGTGGTCAGCAGCGAGTGCATCAGTAAATATGATTTTGGTGTCGCCATTGCAAGCAAATTTAATTTCGACCCAGATCTCATCACACCTATCTCAGTAAGTCAATCTGGACTGAAGGCAGTTCGCTCTCCAAATCTTACGCTGCGAGTCGACAAACTTATCCACGATTTGGGAGTAGTTCCTCCTGATTTGTCCACAGGAATTGATCGCATGTACGCGCTTTATCAACAGAATTATCCACAACTGTTGAGAGATCTTTGTCTCTCCGAAACTTAGCCAATTACGGGATATGGTTTTCAAGAAGTACCTTAGTTCAATCGAAGAAACGCAATTTTTCCAATCCTTCTGGATTGTTCCGTTATCCCTATTAATGATCAACTTCGTGACGTTTGGGTTGTTGGCCTCGAAGCAGGGCTTTTACTTCGATGATTGGCCGGCGATCCTGGTCATGAATGCCGATATCGATCTATGGGAATTCTATAAATTCGATCGCCCATTTTCTGCCTGGACATTTCTGGTATTCGAACCCATCTTTGGCTTATCCCCGTTGAACTGGCAGCTCTTCACCATTGCACTACGCTGGGTCACCGCCTGGTGTGTTTTCTGGATCCTGCATCAGATCTGGCCCACGAAGCGGCAAGAAGTGTTTTGGATGACTTTGGTCTTCACTGTGCATCCAGTTTTTACTCAACAACCCATTGCCGTCGCATACAGCCAGCATTTCATCACCTATACACTCTTTGTGCTTTCTATGGGAGCGATGCTGGCAGTGCTCACCGCAAAGCGGCCAGCAATCATGTTCTTGATTTCTGTCCTGGCTGCTGCTGGTCATTTGTTCACCATGGAATATTTTTGGGGGTTAGAGATGCTTCGCCCCGTTGTGCTTTGGTTGGTGCTGGTGCGAATATCTCAGGGTTCCAGGGGGGTAAGGGTCAAACGACTGGCCAAAATCTGGAGTCCCTATATATTGCTCATAATCCTGGCAGTTTTCTGGCGCTATTTCCTGGTGGGGTCAGAGATTGGGAATACGAATAATTTGAGATTGCTAGCTTATATCATTTCCGATCCGATCAACGGAATATTGCAATTCGTGCAAACAGCTTTACGGGATTTTGTCGTCATTCTTGCTTCAGCGTGGTACAAGGCTTTGCAGCCGGTTTTGATCGATCTGGGATCTCCCTCGGCGATACTTTCCTGGGGTGTAGCTGGTCTGGTTTTCCTGGTGGCCTATTTCTTTGGAAGTACCATCCGATCATTCAAAGAGCCCGAGCAGTCTACACATACAAGTTGGGCAAAAGAAGCCTTGCTATTGGGGGTGTATGCCATATTTGTGGGAATGTTGCCCGGGTGGTTGGTCGAGCGAGAGATCACCGCAGGCATGTTCTCGGACCGGATTGCTTTGCCCGCAATGATCGGGGCGGGCATCGTCCTGGTGAGCCTGGTGGTTTTGATTGCTACTAGACCACAAACCCAAATTGTATTGCTCAGCATCTTCATCGGTCTGGCAGCCGGGGCGCATTTTCGCATCGCCAATGAATATCGTTGGGAATGGGTTGAGCAGCGCCAGTTTTACTGGCAGTTGTACTGGCGCGCCCCGTCATTGAAGGAGAATACTGCCATCCTCGCCGATGGTGCTTTGTTCAGCTATACAGGCGAATACCCTACTGCCACGGCATTGAACGTGCTCTATTCTGACCGCAAAGGAACTGGTCAGCAGCCCTATTGGTTTTTCGAGATCGATGACAATTTCTATGCCGATATGAGTCCCCTGTTAGAGGATCTGCCGATTGAATATAAACTGCGGAGTCTCGAGTTCGAAGGAAAAGGGCATGACAATCTGGTTGTCTGGTACGACTTTCCTGGAAGTTGTGTGTGGGTGCTGACCGAGAGCGATGCACTGCATCCCAACATCCCCGAAATTACCAAAGCTGCCATACCTGTTTCGAGCATATCTCGCATAGTTCTGGATGCAGAGTCGTCAATGGTTCCTCCTGCGAGTGTCTTTGGACACGAGCCAGCTCATACCTGGTGTTACTACTTCCAGAAAACGCAGATTGCTTATCATCAGCAGAACTGGGAGGAAATTGTGGCATTGGGAGAAGTTGTTGAAGCGCAGGACCTCGAGCCCAATACCGACAACAAAATTGAATGGTATCCGTTTATCGAGGCCTATGGACGCACGGGAGATTGGAACCGTGCTGAAAATCTGAGCATCGACGCCTTCAAAGGAGATCAGGGGGTTCAGGTATTGTTTTGTAAGATTTGGTCGGAGTTGGAAGTTGAGACACCCGCCAGTGAAGCGCGGGATGCAGCCGTTTCGAATGTGGTAGATTTTTTGGGCTGTAATCATTTACCTTGACGATGTCATTTTCAAACGAGAAGCCCGAAAATTAGGGGTGGATGGGGGGCGGCGCCCCCCAAACACCCCAAAATTTAGGAAGTTTTGGGGAAATCAGCATTTTTGAAAACATACGAAAAATTGGGGTGGTTTGGGGG
>CAZUSV010000015.1:11798-46474 GCA_964622645.1 uncultured Anaerolineales bacterium | reverse complement strand
GCGGTATACGCGCTCTCCAGGCGCGCGCACTAGACCGGACTATGCGACCTCTCCTTTTCAAGTTGTCCTTTACCCCCAGCAGCGGGCGGGATTATACCATCAGGAAGAGTTTCATACCAGACTCGACCTGGCTGGCATCAACCAGGGAACATAGTTTTTATTAACTCGGGTGCGTTTTCAGCCACCATTTCCGATGAGAGCGAATTCTGTTGAGCGATGGCGGTATATAAATCTGCACTGGGGCGTTTGAGGCGAGCTTGAGTTTCGATATCTAACTCCCAAAGGCCGAAACGCTGCGACCATCCGCGTTCCCATTCGAAGTTGTCCACCAGGCTCCAATGGTAGTATCCTTCGATTGGCCAATTAAAGTTCACACCTCTCCAAAGCTGGTGGATGTGTTGGATCAGGTATCGCCGGCGCATTGAGTCCTCAGGGTCTTCGACACCATTTTCAGTGACGATGACAGGCACTCTGAATTGAAGACTCCATTTGAGCGCCTCGAAGAATCCCAAGGGTTCGTTGGCGATAAATCCGTTTGGGCTGAGTTCTGCCTGGGGATCGAAGTGATTTTTGCTGAAGAGATTGCCAGGAGCGAATGGATTGAAGGCCACGTATTCGCGCGTGTAATAATTCAAGCCCAAATAGTCCTGAGTCCCTTTCGCTTCAGGAATGCGCTTACTGGAGGTAAAGAAACGCAAAAGTCCGTCTGCTGCCGCGCGCGGGAAGAAGTCATTGTAGACCTTTGATAGGTTGCTGGCGAGAAGATTGTCTAGTGGTAATATCTTACGGGCTGGCATCATGCCCCTGTAGTTGATGGCCATTCCAACTCGAGACTTAGGTTGGAGTTCTTTGATAGCGTGGTATGCGGCTGCGTGACCCTGTACCAATTTGGTCATCACTTTGAATGCCGCCCTAAGACTCCTTTTGCCCGGAGGGAACTCGCCCAAAACATAGCCCATGACGGCATAGACATTTGGCTCGTTGATGGTGCACCAACAATCCACATATTCTCCTAAGGCCTCGACAACTTTCCGCACGTAGGCCTCGAAGTGACTCACCACAGGTTCGTACTCCCAGCCACCCAAAAACGTCAACCACAAAGGATCAGTAAAATGATGCAAGGTCACCATGGGGGTCAGGCCGCGCTCAGTGAGGCCGCGCAGCATCTGGCGGTAATTGTCTAAGGCTTCCTCATCCCAACGCTCAAGCGTGGGTTGGACACGACTCCATTCGATGGAGAGTCGATGGGTATTCTGACCCGCCTCGGAGGCACGGTCAAAATCTTCTTTCCAGCGACCACCCCACCAGTCGCAAGCCAGTCCACATGAGTGCCCAGGGATGACATGGCCTTCTCGCTCCCAGTAATGCCAGTTATTGTTGGTGTTGTTGCCTTCGACTTGATGTGAAGCAGTAGCGGTCCCCCAAAGGAATCCTTTGGGAAAATGGAAAGTTGCTTGAGCCATAATGTTTCCTTAATCTTCTTCTACTTACCAAACAATTTGGTGAAAACCCTTTTATGGACACGGATAACACGGATTTTTCGGATTATAAAAATATTAAAAATCCGTGTTTATCCGCGAAATCCGTGTACAAAATGGACACTGTCGGGTAGCTAAATCTATTTTTTGCGATTCAAATTAATATACTGCCCGACTGTATTGTAGCCCTCCGATGGCGTTTTTGCAATTCTCCTGCATATTTATGGTATCTTTAAGGCATTGCATCCACAGTTAGCCTGGAGGTAGTGAAATGATTTCCCAACTCTTTCATTCGAAGAGACGTGAGTGGGGATTAGCTCTTATTTTCTTATTGGTCGCCATTATTGCCTGCAACTCGCCAAGCCTCAGTGCAGTTCCCTCCGCTACAGCCGTCAATACGCCTACCCTGACCCATACTTCAAGCCTCACTCCAAGCGAATTTCCCAGCCCAACTGCGACCGTGACTGCGACACAAACATTGCTGCCAACCTCAACCTTCACCCTTATCCCATCGGATACACCCACACTAACAGATACGCCCTTACCGACGAATACACCAACGATTACATCAACACCAACGCCAGAAACAGCCACTGTAGAGGCAGAAGGGAATGTCAATTGCCGATGGGGACCCAACACGGTTTACCTGATAGCTGGTCTGTTTAGAGAAGGCGCTGTTGCTCAGGTGGATGGACGCGATTATGCTGCCAATTGGTTATGGATCCAGATGGAGGGGTTTGACTATCATTGTTGGGTGGCGACTTCGGCGGTGATCGTGAATGGGGACCTTGATTCTGTTCCCTATGGCCCTATGGATCCACCGATCACCTCATCGGTAGCTCCCGCGACCGGGGTTGGCAGCGTCAGGGATGGTGACAATGTAATCGTCGCCTGGAGTCCAGCACCTTCTGCCGTTGATCTGCACTACCTGATCAAGGCTAATATCTGCAACGGCCAATTTGTTATCGAGTGGATCGACGTGACCACGAAAACATCCTATACCTTGCAGGATAAATCGGGCTGTTCGGGTACATCCTCAGCAAAACTTTTTGTGGTCAACAAACTGGGATATTCCTCACCTGTCCAAGTTCCTTGGCCATAATGGATACCTAACAATTTGGGTCACATTGTTTGCAGATTTGGGAAACCCTAATTCTGCAGACTGCCTTTGTGATTCACATTGAACCCTGCCATAATGACTAAAAACCTATCCGAAAATTGCTAAGGCCGGTTTGACCGAAGGTCCGCTGTAAGCGCAGACCGAGCCGCGCCATGCGTGCCTGTGGCAACACGCTCGGGAGACCGGTTCAAGCGAATTTTCGGATAGATACTAAGCCTGACCTCTCTTGCATCGATCGGGTCAGTGGGCTATTATTGCAGTCTGGTTTTCCCTGATGATGATCATTTTTTCTCTCCTGCTTCTATTTTTGATCCCCATCATTATCCTTGTAGTGGATCGCTTCCAGGTAAAAGCTGGTTATTTGTGGATGATGGCGATGGTTGGGGCGTTGACGGCCTGGATATTGATAATAGCTTCGCGATCTCAGGTGCCACAGGTCATTTCTCTGCTACAGTGGAAACCTGCGGACTTGTTTCGAGTTTCTCCGTCTTTGTTGTTGGATGAGATTTCCTGGGTATTTGCGGTTGCACTGGCAACCTTTCCCTTGGCGGTTTTGCTAACCGATGTACTCCATTTTGCCGAATTTGATCCAGTTGGCTGGGCTATTAGCCTGGCGATGACTGGATTGGGGCTGTTGGCGGTATTAGCTGATAACCCGCTCACTCTGATGCTAGCATGGGCTTTCATGGATTTATCTGAAACTTTGATGTTACTCCAAAGGGTTCCCACAAGTGCACAACGAGAGCGCGTTGTGGTGGCATTATCAGTACGGTTAATAGGATTATTATTAGTACAAGTAGCCATGTTACAGGCGATTTCTTTAGGGAAACCTTTGGTATTTGAAGATATCCCACCAGAAGTCAGTGGATTATTACTATTAGCAGCAGGGCTACGTCTGGGGGTATTGCCACCTCATCAGCCCTTCCTACAAGAGCCACCCTTGCGCAGAGGCCTTGGGACAATAGTCAGATTAACGCCAGTTGCCAGTAGTTTGGTCGTTCTTTCTCGAATTGCTCAGGTTGGCGTACCCTTAGCATGGCAACCCTATTTGCTAGCAATCGCTGTTGTATCAGCTTTGTATGGTGCTTTTGCATGGTCCCAGGCTCCAAATGAACTCGATGGACGCCCTTTCTGGATTTTGGGTCTGGCCACGACTGCTTTGGTCGCGGCTGTTTTACGCTTACCTGAAGCTGCAATAGCCTGGGGTTTGGGGTTGCTGATGTCTGGTGGCGTTTTATTCTTGACGTCTATTCGTACCCGATTTGCGTCGTTTTTGACATTTGTAGGGATATTGGGTGCTTCAGCGCTGCCTTACACACCATCCTGGGGCGGTGGACTCTTATACAATAATTCAGGGATTACGCTGATGGTGGTATTTGTTTTCGCCCATTCTTTATTGATTTTGGGATATGTGCGACATGGATTGCGGCATACACCATCACAAGATAATGCCGAGCGCTGGATGCTCCTTATTTATCCCCTTGGTTTGGTATTCCTGATCATTACACACTGGAGTATAGTCTGGTCCCAGGGATTAGTACGACAACCCGGAATTCCGATATCGTCTCCTGGCTGGTGGGGAGGTTTGATTGCAATTGGCATTGGATTAATTTTTTTGGTTTTCAGACGAGGGGAAATTGCATTACCCCTTTCATTTACGTCTACTTTAAGTGGGTTGCTCTCACTAGGATGGATATATCGTTTTTTGTGGTGGCTTTTCCGAAATTTCATCCGGGTCTTTTCGTCGATCTCCCAAATCTTAGAGGGGGAAGGTGGCATTTTGTGGTCGTTGTTGATGTTGATCCTGTTGATTGCGCTCGTAGTCCAGTTGAGTGCAGGAGGATAGTGAATGAATCTCGCTACATTAGCTCCTTTTGCAACTGTTTGGGTTGGGATTACCGCATTGATACTCTTGGTCAGTCGCGACTGGCGAGTGAGTATCTCAGCTTTAGGCGCTCAATATGTTGGGGTATTCCTGCTAGTTTCTCTGGCTTGGCCGATCGAATTTGCGGTGATCAAGCTGGTTGCAGGCTGGATATCTGCAGCAGTGTTGGGCATGGGATTGGTTGAGTCGAAGGCTTGGGAAGATGAATTGGGACGTTGGCTAAGTGGCACATTGTTCCGCGTGTTTATTGCGGGATTTATAGCCTTTGTGGCTTTTGTATTTACACCTAGCGTTGCTCGCTGGGTGTTGAGAGCCTCGGATGTCCAGATACTGGGGAGCTTGCTATTGATGGGTTTGGGGCTGTTTCACCTGGGGTTGACCGCTCAACCGATCCGCATTGTGCTAGGCTTGTTGACTTTATTGTCTGGCTTCGAAATCTTATATGCCACCTTGGAAACGTCTTTGTTGGTCAACGGGTTGGTGGCAGTTGTCACACTGGGCTTAGCCTTGACGGGTTCATACTTCAATGCAGTTGCTCTCTCGGAGGCAGAAGGATGAGTTCGCCAATTATCTGGATCGTTTTTCCGGGATTAGTTGCGCTCGTACTAATCTTCCTCACTCGTTATCAGCTTCTAACGCAGGTCATAGCTATCCTGACGACGTTAATCTTGGTTGTATTGGCTTGGGGACTCAGAGTTGGTGAAGTGCTGACTTTTGGGTCATGGGCCTTTATCGTGCAAGAACAACTAACGATTGCCGGACGAAGTTTTATCATTTCAAATTTTGATCGCCCTCAAATCGCCCTGTTTTATCTGGCACTATCTTTTTGGATTATTGGTGCGACAGTGTTATCAATACCCCCTCTTTTCATTCCACTAAGCTTGGGGAGTACAGCCGTTTTGATTGCTTCACTGTCTGTTCAACCGATCCTTTATGCAGCGTTGTTGATCGAAGTTGCCATCTTACTATTTGCTTTGATGCTGACGCCTATGGGTAAATCTGTCAATAGAGGCGTGTTGCGATTTCTAACCTATCAGACTTTGGGTCTACCTTTCATATTATTAGCCGGTTGGTTTCTAAGTGGTATCGAGCTAGAGGCAGGAAATACCCAAGATATTTTCAGGGCGGCCATATTCTTAGGGTTAGGTTTTACTTTCCATCTGGGAATATTCCCACTACATAGTTGGATTCCCATGTTGACCGAACATGCTCACCCTTATGTGACTGCATTTGTGATTTCGACATTGCTGAGTGTTGGTATTCTTCTTCCAGTGGGGTTTATGCAGCGCTATCCATCGCTATATGAAAATTTCAACCTTTTGGAAATATTGCGATTGATTGGTGTGCTGATGGTGCTTGTGGGTGGGGTTTGGGGGATTTTTCAGCGTGATCTTGGCCGAATCTTGGGATTTGCGGTGATTGTTGAAACTGGACGCACCATCCTGGCGATCAGTCTCCCGGGAGGCGACAAACTACTCTTTGGGCTTTTGTTCCCCAGAATATTGGCCTTTGGCGTTTGGTCAATGGCTTTATCCACATTGAAATCACACGTTGAGGATTTCAAATTTCGAAATGTACAAGGCTATGGCCGCAGTTTCCCCCTGTCAGGGGCCGGTATTATTCTGGCCAATTTGTCTGTAGCTGGGTTACCGATTTTGGCAGGCTTTCCGATTAACTTGATTCTTTGGGAGCAATTAGCTGCCATTGGGGGTTGGATCAGTCTGGCTTCGATTGCCGGCAGTGTTGGGTTGATGGTCAGTGGAATTCGAACTTTGGCGGTGCTTGTCATGGGTCCAGAAGATTTCGCAGTCGTCGATGAGCAGGACGAGGTAACAGAGAGTATTTTCCAAAGTGTGATGATCCTTATGGGGGTAGCTGCAATGATCCTTGTGGGTTTGTTTCCGCAATGGTTCTTCCCTTCATTGACATCGATTGGGATCACGATAGGAAGCCAGATTCCTTGATCCCTTGGAAAAAGTGTTCATGCTATAATTTTTTAGCTTAGAATTTGATGGATAAGGAACCTGTGTATTCAGGAGAAAACCAAATGGAAATACAACAACTAGAAAAACGCATCGAATGGATCGATGATGAACGGCGTAAAGACAAGAATACCATCACGCAATTGCGCGACCGGATCATTACTTTAGAAGGAAAACTTAGAGCAGCGGAGCAAGAGAATAAAACCCTGGATAGTGAATTGACTCGCTTGAAGGCTGTTATGGGTCGGTTGGACCGTATTGATGAAGAGCTTGCCAGTAATCGCACGGAGCTCGGCCAATGGGTCAACCAACAAAAACAGCAAGCTGAACAGAACCAATCAGATGTCAAGAAGCTGCTGCGACTTGAGGTTCAGGGAGTTGAAACCAATCTGATGGAAGCCCAAAAGATGACTAAATCGATCCCAGCTTTGCAAGAGAGCCTGGAAACGCGTGAACTGGAGGATAAACGCCTCAATGGATTGATCGATGCCCTCAACCAGGGATTAGATGAAATCCGGTTACGACTTGAAGATCAAGGGCGCAGCTATCGTGTGCTCGAAGACGGGCATAACCAGGACTCTCAGCGCTTGACTGATTTGCAGGGTGAGACATCTGCGCTACGCAAACGTTCTGATGAATATCGCGGGCGGTTCGAGGTTTTTGATGCAGAATTCCGCCGTATTGAATCTCGGCTGAAAGAATTAGTTGCTGTTGAACAAGAGCGTACCGAAGCCCAAACAGCATTTTTCAATAAGCAGACTTCAGCCGAAGCGGATCGAGAAAAAACCTGGAAGGATTGGACGGCGCGCTTTGAAACCATCGAAGCGCAAGCAACCGACATCGAGGAGCACATTCGAGCACTTGACGAAACACTCCTAAATGTCAAACGTACCAATGAGGTTACCGAAGAACTCAACCAGAAAGTCGAGCGCCGCATTAACGAATTAACTGAGATGCAACGGCTATCTGAAGAGAGATTCCGCCAGGAATGGAATACCTTCAAAGCCGACGACCAAAAACGTTGGACTAACTACATGCTCTCGCACGATGAACAGCAAAGCGATACCAACCGTCGACTTGAACGTATGACGGATAGAGTGACAGTCATGGAAGATAGCTTGCAAGAGCTTCAGGATTTATTGGGCGAAGTCTCTGAGTTCTCCTGGAAACGCTTGCAAGCCATGCTGGAAGTCGTTCGCGATTGGACGGCAGATCACGAACGTCTTCAGGGTGGTATACGTTAAATCCGCTGCCTGCCTACGAGAGAAATCCAGGAAAATGGGTGTGGGGCATTCGCCCCTCATGCCCTTATTCTGGCACCTCCGGTTTGCTCTGAAAGGGAAAAAATAAGCTCAAATGCGTGTTATTGGCACTGCTGGTCATGTGGATCACGGGAAATCGGCGCTCATTGAGGCGCTCACTGGAACTCATCCTGATCGTCTTCGGGAAGAGCAGGAACGTGGATTGACCATCGTATTAGGGTTTGCCTGGCTCACCACTCCCAAGGGCGAAGAAATCGGCATTGTTGACGTTCCTGGGCATCGCGATTTCATCGAAAATATGCTCTCCGGGGTCGGGGCTATCGACGCAGCTCTCTTCGTTGTGGCTGCTGATGAAGGCGTCATGCCGCAGACTCGCGAGCATTTGGCCATATTGGATCTATTGCAGATTCAAGGTGGCGTTGTCGCATTGACCAAGATCGACCTGGTCGATGATCCTGAGTGGTTGGAGTTGGTCGAAGCCGATGTGCGCGAGGCTCTTTCTGGGACCGTGCTGGATTCTGCTCCCCTGGTGCGAGTCTCGTCCCGAACGGGTGAGGGGATTGCCGAGTTGCTCAGCACCCTCGAAGACACCCTGACCGAAAAGCCACCGCGCCCTGATTTGGGGCGTCCGCGCCTTTCTGTGGATCGCGCTTTCACGGTATCCGGCTTTGGGACGGTTGTCACGGGCACGCTCACTGACGGCAGTATCCAGGTTGGGGACGAGATAGCCATCATGCCCCAGGATTTGCAGGGCCGTGTTCGGGGGTTGCAGACGCATAAACGAAAGAATCAAAGCGCGGTTCCAGGCAGTCGCACAGCCATCAATATATCCGGAGTTGACCTGGATCAAATCCAAAGAGGGGATGTGGTTTGTCGCCCCAGAGATTATCTTCCCACCAGGCGCATGGATGTGCAATTTCAACTGCTCTCAGCAGCCTCCCAACCAGTCAAGCATAACCAGGAAATGAAGCTCTTCTTAGGTGCGGCGGAGGTGATGGCGCGCCTGAGACTCTTAGGCACGGATGTGCTCAAACCAGGTCAAGCAGGATGGCTGCAGTTGGAATTCACCGAGCCGGTGGTAGCCGTGCGGGGAGATCGCTATATTCTTCGACGACCTTCCCCCCCAGAGACGATTGGCGGTGGAGCCATTGTTGACCCTCACCCCAGGGGACGTCATAAGCGTTTCGATCAAACTGTGCTGGCGCGCTACGAGGCCCTGGCACAGGGGACGCCTGCTGAGATCTTCTTACAGGCCCTGTTGCCCTTGGGTGCAGCCCCTTTCAAGGATGTGGTTAGCCTGGCAAGCCTGGATCAAGCGGTTATCGATGGGGCATTTGATGAGTTGAGTGAAAGCGAGCAGGTGATCTCTTTGGGCGGTGATCCCAAGGTGCAGCCCAATACGATCATTGCCAGTCGAGGGTATTGGACTCAATTAGGGATGCGCGCAGAAAATGAAGTGGAATCTTATCACCAATCTTTTCCCTTCCGTCATGGCATCCCGCGCGAGGAGCTCAAGAGCCGCCTGGGTATCTCGCCAAAACTCTTTGATGCATTGATGAAGGATCTGGTAAAAGAAAAACGCTTGGGAGAGGATTTGCTACGAGATTCACTGCCCGGGGTGAGCTCTATCCCTGTTATCAAAAGACCATCACATCAGATCAAGTTTGAGGGCGATCAGAGTGAATCGGTGGATGACCTGTTGAGGAAATTCAAGGAGAATCCATATTCTCCACCGTCAATAAAGGAAAGTATCAGTGCTGTAGGTGAGGAAATCTATAATGCCCTGGTTGATCTGGGAAAACTGATCCCACTTTCTGGCGAAGTGGTTTTTGCCTGGCAGGATTATCAGGCAATGGTAGCAAGCGTGCGCAAAATATTGCAGGACGAGGGAACCATCAGTGTGGCACAGGTTCGCGATCGCTTCAACACCAGTAGGCGCTATGTGTTAGCCTTTCTGGAACACCTAGATGCCATCGGGGTCACTGTGCGTGTAGGGGACGTGCGTAAGCTGAAGGAACAGTGATCAGTATTCTGTATCTAGTATCCAGTACCCAGTATCCAGTGGTCAGTAACCAGTTGTCAGTAAGACCATGATTCCTGCTACCCACTACCCACTGAACACCATCCACTAACTTATGAATTCCGAAACTTGGAACACACTCATTGCCACTTTCCCTGAGCCGCATTTGTTGCAAACCTGGCAGTGGGGGCAGGTTAAATCCAGATTTGGCTGGGAAGCGTCCTATCGAGTTTGGGGTGAAGAGCGAAACCCAGATGCGGCGGCGTTGATACTGCAGCGTACCATCCCAATTGCTGGGTTTGGTGCTAAACTGCGCCTGTTTTATCTTCCCAAGGGGCCGTTATTGCGTGATTGGCATGACCTAGCGCTGCTCAATCAAGTTCTTGCTGATTTGCAACTGCTCGCTCGAGAGAGGCAGGCTATTTTTGTCAAGATTGACCCTGACGTTCTGCTTGGGACTGGGGTGCCGGATGAGCGTGACTCTCAGGATGATCCATTGGGGGATGCAATTCGGTCAGCATTGACTCAGCGCGGGTGGAGGTTCTCTGACGAGCAGATTCAATTTCGGAATACCGTTATGCTAGATCTGACCGCTTCCGAAGAAGAGTTGCTGGCGCGTATGAAGCAGAAGACGCGCTACAACATCCGCTATGCCGGGCGCAAGGGCGTAGCTGTGCGTATAGGCACAAAAGAGGATTTTGGCTTGCTTTACCGCATGTATGCTGAGACATCAAATCGGGATGGCTTCATCATCCGCGGCGAGGATTATTACCACAATGTCTGGGAGACATTCCTGGCAGAAGACATGCTAGACCCTTTGATTGCTGAGGTGGATGGCGATCCTGTGGGTGCGTTGATGCTCTTTCGTTTCGCCGGTCGTGCCTGGTATTTGCACGGCATGTCGCGTGATCTACACCGCAAGAAGATGCCCAACTATCTCCTGCAGTGGGAAGCGATGCGCACAGCCAAGCAGAAAGGCTGCACGGTCTATGACCTCTGGGGTGCGCCTGAGGTCTTCGATGAGCGCGATTCCATGTGGGGGGTATTCCGCTTCAAGCGCGGCCTTGGCGGCACCGTACTGCGTACCTTAGGAGCCTACGATTACCCCGTCCGACCCCTGTTATATAAGTTGTATACGCAGACACTGCCAAGGATATTGAATGTGATGCGGAAACGGAGAAGAGATCAAACTGAGAGAATCCACTAAGAGCACGAAGAAACACGAAATGATTAGTTAGGGAGAATGTGAAATGGCGGAATTGATTTTGAAAGACGAGGTGTATGCCATCATAGGTGCCGCAATTGAAGTGCACCGAGTCTTGGGTCGCGGATTTTTAGAAGCAGTTTATCAAGAAGCATTGCATATCGAACTTTCAAATCGGTCTATTCCGTTTGAATCGCAAAAGAGACTGAGGATTGAATACAAAGGAACACCATTGCGGGCAAACTATCTGGCCGATTTGGTTTGTTATGATCAGATCATAGTGGAATTGAAAGCCCTAGACCACTTGTCTGGACGAGAAGAAGCTCAAATAATCAATTATTTGAAAGCAACAGGTATGCGAGTAGGCTTGTTGATTAATTTTGGAAGCTCAGGTAAATTAGAGTGGAAAAGATTTGTGAATTGAGAATCTGCGAAGAACAGTAGATTTTATTTTCGTGCCCTTAGTGTACTTCGTGGATTCCATTGGAGGATAAATGAAGGAACTTCCTCGTATACATATAGCCCATCTACCCACCCCTGTAGAAGAGTTGCTGCGCTTGAGCGCTCATCTGGATGGGCCGCGCCTGTTGGTCAAACGCGACGACCAGACCGGCCTGGCCTTGGGGGGTAACAAGACACGCAAGCTGGAATACCTGCTGGCAGAGGCACAGTCTCTGGGAGCAAAAACTGTGATCACTGGCGGAGCGGTTCAGTCCAACCACTGCCGCCAGACTGCTGCCGCCGCAGCTCGCACGGGGGTGGATTGCATTCTGGTTTTAGGCGGCGATAAACCCTCCCAGCCCTCAGGGAACTTGCTCTTGGATTTATTGTTCGGCGCAGAAATCGTTTGGACGCAAATGAGCGAGCGCGACCAAACGTTACAAGCAACCTATGAATCTGCCAAAGAAACTGGCCGCGATCCTTACCTGGTTCCTTATGGTGGCTCCAATGCGGTGGGTGCCTCTGCTTATGCCTTTGCCATCCAGGAACTCGTCGATCAGGGTGTCCAAGTGGACTGGATTGTCTTTGCCTCATCTTCTGCGGGTACCCAAGCCGGCATGGTGGCTGGCGCGCACCTGACTGGCTTTGAGGGGGAGATCTTGGGCATCAGTGTGGATGAACAAGCAGATGTCTTACAAGCGCGCGTTGCTGGACTCGCCTCGGAGACGGCAGCCCACTTGGGCCAACCGACCACCTTCACCCCAGACCAGATCCTGGTCAACGCTGACTACTTGGGTGAGGGCTATGGCATCATGAATTCTCAAGATCGCCAAGCCGTCCACCTCTTTGCTAAATACGAAGGCTTACTATTCGACCCTGTCTACACAGGCAGGGCTGCAGGCGGGATGATCGATCTGATCCAAAAAGGATTTTTTTCCAAGGATGAAACTGTGCTCTTCTGGCACACGGGTGGAACCCCGGCGTTATTGGCGGATAAATATCGCACTATTCTAGAAGACCGATAAGGAGGCTGATGATGGATTTTGAATTCTTAGGTCTTACCGCAGAACAATGGCTGAGTATTGGGATTTCCCTGATCATTGTCGTTATTACTGTACTCTTGGGCCGCTGGTTGATCAGGTTGATCCTGGATCGCGGCGTTAGAAAATTGGTTAAAAGTACAAATACCACTTTCGATGACGCCCTGGTAGATGCCTCTCGCGCACCAATATACATGTTGGCGGTTGTACTGGCATTTGACATCGCTTTAGACCGCTTGAGCTTCTTGCCCGAATCATGGTCTACCTGGTTAGGTGATGTATTCTATATCCTTTACTTTGTGATTGGGTTGACCTTCGCCTGGCGCTTTGTGATCAACTTCTTTGATTGGTACGGTCAAGAAATTGCTGATAAAACTGAAACCGACCTCGACGAGCAGTTGTTCCCCTTCTTCCGGCGAGTTGCCCTGATTGTCCTGTGCTCCATTGCCCTGATAACACTGCTCAGCCATTTCGATGTCGATATCAGCGCTATGGTGGCCACATTGGGGATTGGCTCTTTGGCGATCGCTCTGGCGGCCCAAGATGCGCTGTCAGATACGATTAGTGGTTTCTTGATCATGATCGACCGGCCCTTCCGGATAGGCGACCGCATTCAGATTATGGATCTAAACACCTGGGGGGATGTGCTGGATATTGGCCTGCGCAGTTCGCGTATTCGCACGCGCGATAATCGTTTGGTGATTGTGCCCAATTCGCAAATTGGCAAGAGTCTGGTGGTCAATTATTCCTATCCTAGTGACGAATATCGCTTGCAGGTGCATGTGAGTGTGGCATATGGCACTAATGTGGAATTGGCCCGCGAGACGATAATCGAGGCTGTAAGGACCGTAGAAGGCGTGTTACCCGAACGAAAAGTGGAAGCCTTGTTTCTGGAGTTTGGCGCCTCAGGGCTTATTTTCCGCGTGCGATGGTGGTTGGATTCATATGTGGACACCCGCCAGATGTTCGACCGCGTCAATACGGCGGTTTACAACGCCCTTGGTGAAGCTGGGATCAATATACCCAATCAGCAGGTAGACGTGCATCATAAAATCGACTCTGGCGATGTTGGTCGAATCTCGGACGTTCTTCGGGCTGGCACTGAGCGGAGTCGACACTGAGCGAAGGGAAGTGGTGGCACCTGATGTTTGAGATTTACTCATCCCTGAGCTGTTTGCAGACAACAATACTCGTCTGATGAATACCAAATTACCAACCCCTGCTCGAGTATCGAGCCTGCCCATACTTGGCAACGCCATCGATTTTCTCTCCCGCCCAATGGAGTTCTTTTTAGATTGTTACCATCAGTATGGGCCAATCTTCGAGATCACCGTTGCTAACCAGCGCTATGTAGTCATGGCGGGTTTAGACGCCAATCGCTTTCTGGCGCAAGACAAAGGAGAACTGCTGTCTAGCGAGCCGCTTTTTGGTGAGTTTGCCCGCCAGATGGGTTCAGCCAATTTTGTGGTTGCATTAGATGGCCAGCCGCATCGCCACATGCGTAAAGTGATGCAGCGCGGCTACTCGAAACGAGGGGTTGCTCCTCATCTTGATGATTTCCTCCAGCTTACCTACCAAACTGCGCACAGTTGGCCAGAAGGGGAGACGATCTTTGTGCGGGATACTTTCCAGCGTCTGGTTACCGAGCAATTGGGCAGGGCACTGACGCGCCACTCATCGAAAGAATATTTTGAAGCCATCCGCATTTATTTGGGCACGTTGATGAATGTTCTGGTCATCAAACGGCAGCCACGCTGGTTGCTGTCCATGCCTCGTTATAAGAATTCCCGCAAAAAGGTCATGGATTTCGCCAGATTGGTTTTGCAAGAACACCGCCAGCTGTCTCCGGATAATGGTAATCCCCCAGATCTGGTAGATGATTTACTTGCCGCAGTCGATTGGAATGGAGATCCGCTCAAAGAAGAGGACTTGCTGGCGGCAACTATTGGCCCATACTTTGCCGGGATGGATACTGTGGCCAATACCATGGGCTTCATGATCTACGCCATTCTCAAGCACCCGCAGGTCTATGAAGCGATTACTGCCGAGGTGGATGAGCATTTTGCAGAGGGACTGCCCCCCTGGCGCGAACTGCCCAAATTGCAGAACTTATATGCAGCAACTATCGAAACCTTGCGACGTTATCCAGTCGCCCCCTTTACCCCGCGTGGTGTGATCAAGCCCTTTACCTTCCGCGGGCATTTTGTAGAGGCTGGCCAGGATATCATCTTTGTCAACGGGTTGACTCACTTCCTGCCGGAATATTTCCTTGATCCCTGGGATTTTGAGATCGAACGCTACATCCCTCCCCGAAAAGAACATAAACAAGGTCATGGTATCTTTGCCCCTTACACATTAGGATCGCATACCTGCCTGGGTGCTGGGGTTGCAGAACTGCAATTAATGGTCACTGTCGGAGCGCTCTGCCGTGCGGTACGCCTGGAATTGGAAACACCCGATTATGAGATCGTGACCAAATTAATGCCCATCCCTGGTCCCGACCCGAAATTCAAGGTGCGGGTGGTCGAACACCGGGTGGTATAGGAATTTACCCACCACCCGGCGCGGGATGCGTATCACCTTGGGGTAAGGTTGACCCACCAAAACTTGGTATGCGCGTCCCCTGGCCTTGGTCTGTGGATGAACTGCTAAGAATCGCCTCCAGTAAAGGGATAAAATTCGCCACTCTCTTGAGGCGGATCATCCCATCCCAAAGCGGCTCGAATTTCTTCCAGCCCCCAGAATAGGCTAAATGACTGAGGCGTTGTCTCCATTGATCCTTCGTCCAAGCCCCCTGGAAGATCGATCCCCATTTATAGAAGTCCTGGTAAGATCGCCAGTAGCCAGCTTCTAAAGAATCGATGCTCATCTTGGCTGGTTGAAAGACGGCGTGACGTGTGTCGTAGAGATCCCAATTCTGGCTGGTAATGCGGCCCTGGGCTGAGAGGCGCTGGTGAAGGGCAGTACCTGGATAGGGAGTCAGGATGTGAAAGGTAGCCGTTTCGATACCTTGCTCAATGGCCCATGCTACAGTGCGCTCGAAGACGCTCTCGTCGTCGTGATCCATGCCAAATACGAAACTGGCGTTGATCATGATGCCCAAATCGTGCAGTTTTTTGATAGCGCCTTCGTACATCACCGCAGAGAAGGCGGTGTGCGCAGAGACATTATCAAACCTCTCTGCGTTCTTTGCGTACTCTGTGGTTAGATGGTTTCCAAGATTATGAAGTTTGCCTTGTCCGATCAAATTCCTGGTGTGGAGCGTCTCGAAACCAATGAACAAGCTCCGTAGCCCGGCGTGGGCCGCTTTCTCAACCAAACCAGGTCGCAATACAGATTGCACCGTCGCGGCAGCCTGCCACACACGGCCCATGCCGCGCAGGCCTTCGAAGAGTTCTGAGGCAAAGCGGGGGTGTCCAAACAAGTGATCGTCCAGGAAATATAGATGGCTTCCGGGTAGGGTGTCGATTTCAGCCAGTGCAGCCTCTACGCTTTGGGTGTAGAAGGATTTGCCACCCTGAAAGAAAGCCTGCTTGTAACAGAAGTCGCAGCGATGTGGGCAGCCGCGTGAGACCACGATTGAGTTGGGTACCAGGTAGAGATAGCGCTTGATCAGGTCGCGCCGAGGTTGGGGAGTATTGATAAGGCTGCGGTAATATGAGTGGTAGATTTTCTTCGGAAACCAGGTTTGCCAATCTACCAGGAATTGAGGCCAGGTATCCTCTCCGGGGCCGATGAAGATCGTATCGGCATGTTGGGCAGCTTCTCCTGGCGATGAGGTCACATGTAGGCCGCCTAAACAAACGTAGGCACCATGTGCACGATAGTGATCAGCAATCTCGTAAGCGCGGTAGGCGTTGGTGATGTATACCTGGATCACAACCAGGTCTGGATCGTCATCCATGTGCAAGGTTTCTACGTGCTCATCCACAATTTCGACATCCCAATTGGGAGGCAGGTAAGCTGCCAGGGTCGCCAGGCCCAACGGGGGAAAGAGCGCATATTTGATCGGGCGGAAGAAGGGAGATTTGGCCTCGGTCAAGGCTGGGAGGATCATTTTGACTTTCATGCGCTCCATTTTATTTCCTGGGTTGATCCAAATCCACCGCTTGAGTCCTCAGCTTTAAGCACTCAGGTGCTTGACCTTGCCTACCCCCTCTGATACGCTCAAGACGGAATGAGGAACACGGTTCCTTCAAGGAACCGTGTTCCTGAAAAATATATTATGGAGGTGAAAAATGAACTACCTTCAAGAAATTCGCAACGCCAGTGATGATCCGAAACAAATGGAGTCTCTCTTCCAGGAAGTGTCGGAACGTGGCAAAACGACTGTATTCCAGTCTGATCTAACGGCTCTTTATGAAGAAATGCCGGAAAATATCTTGTTGGCGGCCTGGTATTTTCGTTTGCAGCAAATGACCACCAGTGATGAAAGTATAAAAAAGGATGGGGTCAATTGGAGACTAGCCATCCCCCTGAGTATCATCACAGGTCTAATTTTTTGGCTGATCACTGATACGGATGGCCCCCTGTTCCTCGATCATTTAGCTTATTTGTTTATATTTTGGTCGCCGATTGCGACAATTTTATGCGTCGCTTTTCTCGCTGGAACAGCCAGGAAATATTTTCGCCGGGCGGTGTTTATTGCCAGCGTTTTGATCCTGGTAGGATTGTACGTCTACTTGATCTCTCCAGGATTGTTAGATAATTTCCAAACCCGCTATTTGGATTTAATGGCTATCCATCTGCCTTTGATGTCATGGATCGCGCTTGGGATTACGGTTCTGGGCTTGCGTTCATCGAATAAGGATCGTTTCTCCTTTTTAATCAAATCCATCGAGACGATGATCACGGCTGGGCTGTACTTGATCTTTGGGATGGTGCTGGGCGGGATTACAATTGGCATGTTCGCTGCCCTTAATGTAAATATCTCTGATCTATGGCTGCGCCTGATGGGTGCTGGCGGATTTGGGTTATTGCCCACCTTAGCGGTGGCAACAATTTATGATCCAACAGTCGCTCCAGGTAAGCAGGATTTCACCCAGGGTTTAAGCAAATTCATCGCCACAATGATGCGTCTCTTGCTGCCTCTCACGCTGGCAGTTCTGGTTGTCTATGTCTTCGTGATTCCCTTCAATTTCATGGAGCCATTTGAACAGCGTGATGTGCTCATTGTCTATAACGTGATGCTCTTTGCGATTATGGGTTTGTTGATGGGTGCAACCCCCATTCGGAAAAACGATCTCTCCCAACCCATGCAGGGATGGCTGCGTTCTGGCATCCTGGCAATTGCCATACTGGGAACTTTGATCAGCATTTATGCGATGTCTGCGACGGTCTACCGAACGGTTCAGTGGGGGATCACGATCAATCGCCTGACGGTGATTGGTTGGAATACCATCAATATAGGTATTTTGATCGCTTTAATCGTCAAGCAGTTCAAAGATGGCGTGGAAAATTGGGTTGAATCCTTGCAGCAAGTCTTCAGTTTTGGGACAAACTGCTATGTTGCCTGGGGTTTGTTCCTCGTAGTAGCAATTCCATTATTATTTCGGTGACGTAACTACTCAGCCTGACAGACAATCCCCCGAAAAAAGGGTATGCGTCAGGGGCGCAGCCCCTGACGCATACCCTTTTTTCGGGTAAATCTGTTCCTTAGTTGAGCAGTCAGCAGTTAATTTCAATACGGTGTACTAGAGGATACCATCATGAAAAACCTGATCAAACAGATTCAAGTAACGATGTTATTCGGAGTCATGTCTTTATTCGGAGGATTAATAAGCCATTTGGCCTTGACCGATATCTACCATGGAGAAGCGAATACTTCTCTTGAGTGGAGTTTTCTACGTATCAGCGCGCTGGTGTTCCTGGTTTTTATTGGTCTGGCGATGTCGACTATGAGAAAAATGCTCCGAGAGATGACATAGTGAGGGGAATTGAAGAGCATGAGAATTGGAGCATAACCCATCGGCACCATGTGAATGCCGCTGCCATGCCATTATTAATTTTTGGCATGTGCGTTGCTGCTATCACTCTCTTCGTACTGGTTGTAGGCGGTCCTTCTCAGATTGAGAAAGTGTTAGCTAGACCACAATGGCACATCTTGGCAATTGTCGTTGCAATGCTTGTACTGGTTGTTTTAATTACTGCAGCTGTGTTTGCAACCAAGGGACGTCTGCCATGCTGGAGCTACACCTGGATAGGGTCATGTATGGCGGGAATGCTGATTGCACTAAACCTGGTAATTGAGGATCGAGATTTCGTAATTTCACCCAGTATTGATATAACCTTCCTGGCACTTTTCCTGTTATCAGGGTTGATCACGTATGGAGTTGCGGCATTGCGAGGTTGGGTTCACACTGGGCTGTTTACCATCGGATTCATGGGACCTTTGGGATTGTCATTGTGTTTTTTTGGTATTGCCGGTCCCTTCTACCCCAATCTTGGCTTATTGGCTGTTCTTCTAGGTGGGATTGAGTCTTTACTTGTTTATGTGTATATACGACATTCGAAGATCGCTCGGTTAGCGACCCTTTTCTGTGTTGGGATTATCAACGCCGGGGTGGCCTGGATTGTTGAGTGGCTGTTCCGGCAATCAAATCCTGGCCGCGAAATCGGCCAGTTTTGGAGTTTATTGGTGCTTCTTACACTTCTCATGGTGGGAGGAACGCTACTCGGATTGCCGGGAAAAGTAATTGGACAAAGGTATATATTGAGAAGCACACCATGACTAAGTCGAATAAGCCAAATCAATATAAAGACCGCAGCCTGCCCCTGATGCTGATTGGCTTACTGACGCTCATGATCGGCATCGTCGCGGCGGTCTATGGTCCGATCGAATTCTATCCGCTGTATATGTTCTCTGAGGGTGGACGTCTGCATTATGAGGGCTTTGGGTTTGGATCGTTCATGTTCGGCAACATTGCCGTGCAGATCATCGGATATTACCTGTTCGCACTGATCTTCATTCCCCTCGGCTATGGTCATCTGTTGCGCAGGCGATGGGTGCGCAAGTATGCGCTCAGTTTCCTGTGGTTCTGGCTGGTCGTCGGTGCACCCCTGGCAGTGATGTTTGTGCTGATGCTTTTCTCAGTCAAAAACTTTTCGCCCGCACTTTTTGGATTGATCCTGGTCTTAGTCGGTTTCTCGTACCCTCTATTACCTGGAATTTTGATCGCCTTTTACCGACGTGAAGATGTACGCCTGACTATAGAAAGGCGCGATCCTTGTGAGGGTTGGTGGGACAAAACCCCACTACCTGTCTCTGTGTTGATCCTGTTATTTGGCTTCTATATAATCTTTTTGCATGTTCCCCTGCTCTTCCGAGGAGTTTTTCCCTTCTTCGGGCGATTCTTGTTCGACCTGGATGGTATGTTCTTGATCGACGCGGCCGTGCTTAGCCTCGTGATATTGTTTGTAGGTGTGGTAAAGCGAAAACCATGGGCCTGGTTTGGATCGCTGGCCTACTTTGGATTGCTCCTGATCAATACTGTTATGACCCTGCTTCAAGTTTCTTTTTCGGAGCTTTTGGCTGCCCTACAGTTTCCACCATCCGAGATGGATATCTTGCAAGGGATACCGGTTCAGAGTTATCATTTAATTGTGGTCTTTGGTCTACCGCTCTTCTTGACAATTGCTGCAATCATTGCCGCCCGGAAACAACTCATGCCTCCAACCTCCAACTTCTAATCCCCTAAACCCCTAACCCCTAACTTCTAACTCCTAACCCCCAAATGCTCAACCTACTCATTGTCGAAGATAACCCAAAATTACGCTCTGCATTAAGCTCTGGCCTGGAAGCTTCCAACCAGGTTCAGGTGCTTCTCGCCTGCGAAAGCGGCGAAGAGGCGCTGGACTATTGCCTGAGAAATTCGGCTGCTTCGGAAGATTTCCGCAGTCTCCTTGATGTCATCCTCATGGACGTTCATCTGGCTGGGGAGATGAATGGCATTCAATCAGCGGTTGCTATAAGACGTGAATTTCCGCGTATGCCTGTGGTTTTCTATTCAATTCAAGATGACGATGCCTACTACCGTGATTTTCGCCATTCGGGGATTTTGAGTCATTATGCCTATGTGCGTAAGTCGAATTTCCTGTTGCCAGAGATGATCCTGCCCTTGCTGCGCGATGCTGTGGCAGGTCGCAACTTCATCGATCCTGATATTGAAGCCCGCGTGCAAGAAGTCCATCAAAAAGATCAACAAGATCCCATGGCTTTGCTAGAACCCAATGAGCAGGTGGTCGCTCGTATGTTGGCGCAGGGCATGACCAACGAGCAAATTGCCGCTCAGTTGGGATTTCGTGACAAGCGCACCATCAGCCGCGTCAATGGACAGATTTACACTGTCTGGGGGCTCAAAGATTCTCCTACCGCTGAAAAAGTTGCCCGCACCCGCGCTGCCCTGATTGTTCAGGCAGGCAAATTATTGCAGTGGGATGAAGATGGTATTCGTAACCAGTGACCCTTAACCATTTACCATTCACCATTAACGATTATCATGTATCCAATCAACAGGTCACTGTACACTGCTTACTGTATAATGGATACTGACCCCCGAATATGACTGAGATCTGGCTCCTGAACTGGGCCATCATGGCAGTATCGCTTTTCAATACCATCGTGCTGCTTTGGTTGGGTGTCACTGTGGTGCTAAACGCGCAGCGACGTGATTGGGGTTTGTGGTTGGTTGCCGGAGAGTTAGCCATGGGGGGGATTTTCTTCTTGAGTCACTCCATCATCCTTGATCATGGGTTCGCTGCCTTCAGCCAGAGTCTCGATTTTTGGTGGCATGTTGGCTGGGTGCCTGTCGTGACCATCCCTTACGCCTGGTATGTCGTCATGCTCTGGTTTGGGGGCTTCTGGCAGGGTTCAGCTACACGGCTCTATCGGCGGCATTGGATCTGGTTTGTTCTCACCAGCATTTTGGCAATCGTGGTCATTGTGTTGATGATATTCGCCAATCCGTTGCCCTCCTTTGCTCAGATCGCGCAATTCGAATTGTCTGCCACGGCTTCATTGAGCGGAATCCCAATTCTGGTGATTGTATATCCCTTTTATATTTTCCTATGTCTTACATTATCGCTGGACGTATTACGCCATCCAGCGCCATCCCTGAGGATTATGGGGGATCAGGCCCGCCGGCGCGCCCGACCCTGGTTGATGGCTGCCACCCTCACCCAGATCATCGTCTCGCTGCTGGTTGCTGCGGCCATGTTCTGGGTCATTCGCAACGCCCGTATGCCCTTTGATTATCGCGGCATTTCTACAACAATCGCCTGGTTCGATTTGACCATCCAATTGTTGATTGCTATTTCGGTGGTTTTGATGGGCCAGGCGGTGACAAATTATGAAATCTTTACGGGCAAGAGTTTGCCCAGACGAGGTCTGGCCAGCGATTGGCGCAGGGCAATAATCCTATCGGGTGGATTTGCCATCGTGATGGGTGGCAGTCTGGAACTCGAAGCCAATCCCATCTATGTTGTCCTGCTTAGTGGGCTGTTGGTGATTGCATTTTTCGCTTTGCTGAGTCGGCGGTCTCTTATAGAGCGAGAAGGTTTTGTGCGCAACCTGCGTCCATTTGTTTCTGGCCAGGGTGTATTAGAACGCTTTATATCGCAGCCATCCGATGATGTGGATCTGCAAATGCCTTTCAAGGCCTTATGCAAAGATGTGCTTGGTTTGCAAAGGGCGGTCTTGAAACCTTTGGGGTCAGTGGCTGCACTGATTGACGAAGCCATTATCTACCCTGATGGGGGCACACAGGTCGATCTTCCCCTTTTGGAAGGTATCTTAGAATCCCCAGAGCAGATCGGTGTCCCCTTACACCGCGCCACAGATGGAATTTGGGTTTGGGCTGTACCCTTGTGGAGCGCGCCCGGCTTGATCGGTGTCTTGTATTTAGGACCCAAACTTGATGGGGGACTCTATGCCCAAGAGGAAATCGATATTGCCCGCACAATAGGAGAGAGATTAATCGACTCTTATGCCAGTACCGAGATGGCCCAGCGCTTGATGGTCTTGCAGCGGCAACAATTGGCAGAGGGTCAAGTGCTTGATCGACGCACTCGGCGGGTTTTACATGACGAAGTTTTGCCTCAGTTGCACGCTGCCATGCTCGAGTTGCGTGCTGGGGTAGTAGACCAAGCGGTGACAGTTGAAGAACTTAGCCGAATTCATCACCAGATCGCGGAATTGATTCGCAAATCCCCCTCGGTCTCCGCACCAGAAGTCGAAGAGTTAGGCGTTTTGGCCGCTTTACGCAGTTCTGTCGATAATGAGCTTGGCGGTGCGTTTAACGAAGTTCTCTGGCAGGTCTCGCCTGAAGTAGAAAAACGATGCATGGAACTCCCGCTTATTTCAGCAGAAGTGATATTTTATGCTGCCAGGGAGGCCATCCGCAATGCTGCTCAGCATGGTAGAGCATCCAATCGCTCATTGCGGCTCTGTATTTACTCAGACGAACAAATCAGCAACCAAATCATCGTCGAAGACAATGGCATTGGATTGGATGAAAACGGAGATCAATCTGGTGGTCATGGGTTAGCCCTGCACAGTACGATGATGGCTTTGATTGGAGGGTCTCAAACCATTGAAAGTGAGCCTGGAAAATTTACGCGGGTTATGCTCACAATTCCCTCTACATAAGGATTTTAGAACGAAACTGATCCTAATCACGAGTAAAACTCGTGGCTCTCCAGGAATCGCCGGGGTAGCTTCCAGATTTGATACCCCCAAATCTGGACATTACCATGGGAATTCCTAGAGATCGAAAAGGCCATTCGTGCCATTCGGTAAATTCGTCAGATTCGTGATAAAGTAGTATGGCATCGGATCGTTGTTACGGAATTTTTCTCAGTGAACCACAAGACAGTTGTCACTTGACGGAGTGGCAAAATTCATATACTGTATTGCGAAGATTATTTTCAGACGGCATGATACCTGGAGGAAAACTTGAGCAAAATAGGTACTGCTGGAAACAAAGGACCGGGCATCCGTTCGGATTGTTTCGTAACTCTCGAACTAACTGATAAGGGCGGCTTTCAAATCTCCATTGACAGCAAAGTTGGCGCTCTATATGGGGACTCGATCAAGAAACTGGCCAAAGACATTCTGATACATTTCGATATCGAGCACGCCACACTCCAAATAGCGGATCGTGGCGCCTTGGATTTTGTACTGGCAGCCCGCATCGAAGCCGCCATAAAAGCTTGTGTTGAGACTGACAAAGGATATTTGCTGGAGCTCATTCCTGAGAATCAATACCACACTACTAAAGATCGCTACCGCCGCTCCAGACTGTATCTGCCTGGCAACAGCCCCAAGCTGATGCTCAATGCCGGCATCCACAAACCTGATGGCATCATCCTTGATCTCGAAGATTCGGTTGCGCCAGATAAAAAGGACGAAGCGCGTCTGTTAGTTCGCAATGCATTATGTCAGGTAGATTTTTACGGGGCCGAGCGCATGGTGCGTATCAACCAGCTCCCCATGGGATTGGGCGATCTGGAATTTGTGGTGCCTCACAATGTCAACCTGATCCTGCTCCCCAAGTGTGAAAGCGCAGACCAGGTACTCCAGTTAGATACACGAATATCAGAGATTGCCAAGCAGCATGGCATTCAGCATTCTATCTATCTGATGCCCATTATCGAGAGCGCTCTGGGTGTGGTCAAGGCGTATGAGATTGCCTCAGCCTCACAGAATGTGGTTGCCTTAGCCATTGGCCTGGAAGATTACACAGCTGACCTGGGTGCCCCACGTACCAATGAAGGCCGCGAGACGTTCTATGCCCGTAGTACTATAGTGAATGCGGCCAGAGCTGCTGGGGTCCAACCGATTGATTCGGTCTTCTCGGATATCTCGGATATGGAAGCATTGCGCAATGTAGTGCTAGAGTCAAAATCACTGGGCTTCGATGGCATGGGATGCATCCACCCGCGCCAGATCAAAGTGGTCCACGAAGCATTTGCGCCAGACCAGGATGAGATCGAAAAAGCCAAGGGCATCGTCAATGCTTTTGACCAGGCTACCAGGCGGGGTTTGGGCGTTGTATCCCTGGGCTCGAAGATGATCGATCCGCCCGTCGTCAAACGCGCCCAGCGCACCATCGATCTGGCCATCCGGTCAGGTTTATTGTCTACAGATTGGAAATTGGACACAGATTTCACGGATTCACACGGATAAAAATTTAAAAAAATCCGCCAAATCCGTGTTAATCCGTGTCCCCCTAAAAATTATGACTACAAAATTTGTCAAAAATGCTGTGGGGCGCATGATCCCCAGCGAGATCAACGGCAAGCCAGTGATCCCTTTCCAGGGGCCGCATGGTTATAAGACCTCTGGCCGCAAATACGCACCACCAATTCGTAACTGCGCCGATTACCCTGATGATGGCGACAAGCGCCAACCCGATCTGAAAGCAGCTCTAGTTGAAGCAGGGGTCAAAGATGGCATGACCATCTCTACGCACCACCATTTTCGCAACGGGGACCTGGTTGCCAATCAGGTCTTCGCCATAGCTTCCGAATTGGGAGTCAAGGATTTAGTTTGGTTTCCCTCGGCATCCTTCCCCTGCCATGAACCAGTGATCGAGTATCTCGAAGATGGCACCATCCATCACATTGAGGGCAGCATGAATGGTCCCTTGGGACGGTTTGCCTCCCAGGGCAAGATGCGCGGCGCAGGTGTACTGCGCTCACACGGGGGCCGCTATCAGGCCGTACAAGATGGAGAAATAGTCATCGATATCGCCGTCATCGCTGCGCCTACAGCGGATCCCTTTGGGAATGCCAACGGGCTCAGTGGTCCCTCTTCGTGTGGCTTGCTGGGTTTTGCCCTGGCGGATTCCCAGTACGCACACAAAGTCATCGTTGTGACCGATAACCTGGTACCCTTCCCCTGCATCCCCTGGCAAATCCAGGGCAATAACGTCGATTTTGTGGTCGAGATGGACCAGATCGGCATCCCAGAGCGGATTGTCTCTGGGACGACACGTATCACCAAAAGCCCTGACAGGTTATACATTGCCGAATTGACGGCCAAATTCTGCGAAGCGGCCGGGATTATCCGCGATGGTTTTTCTTTTCAGGCAGGCGCGGGCGGGACAGCGCTAGCGATCGGCAACTATTTTGGTGAGATCATGCGTCAGCAGGGCATCAAAGCGCGCTTTGCCCGTGGGGGCAGCAACCAATATTTGGTCGAACTGCTGGACGAGGGCTTGGTCGAACATATCTTGGATGGCCAGACCTTCGACCTCGAGGGCGTGCGTTCGATGCGTGAGAATCCTCATCACGTCGATACCAGTCCTTTCACCAGCTATAACTATCATGGCAAAGGGAACTTCGCCTCCATGCTCGATGTGGTCATCCTGGGAGCCACAGAAGTGGATGTTAATTTCAACGGCAATGTGGTCACGCACTCAGATGGCTATTTGCTGCACGGCATTGGTGGATGGCAGAACTGTCTTTTCGGCAAAACAGTAATTTTGCCAATCCCTCTCTTCCGTGATCGCATCCCCGTGATCCGCGAAGAGGTGACCACCATTTGTGGCCCTGGCGAGTTGATTGATGTGATCGTCACTGAGCGCGGTATTGCCATCAACCCTCTTCGAGAAGATCTCATTGAAGCGACCAGGGATTCAGGCTTACCGATCAAGACCATTCATGAACTAAAGGAAGAAGCCGAGCGTATTTGCGGAAAACCCCACCCCCCCCAGTTCGAAGATAGAATTATCGCCGCCATCAAGTGGGTGGACGGAACAGTAATAGATGTGGTAAGACAGGTGAAGGAATAGACAGAAGACGGGGAACAGAGGACGGAGGGGATTAGACAATCCCATCTCCCGTCATCGGTCTTCCGTCAGTCATTAATATAACAACAAGGAGCGTACGAACAACATGTCTAAGCGAACCATTGTCTCCATGCCCGGTGATGGGATTGGAAATGCAGTTTTGCCCGAAGCGATCCGGGTTCTTGAAGCCGCTGGATTTGAAGCCAACTATATCCATGCCGATATTGGCTGGGAGTTCTGGTGCTCGGAGGGCAACCCGCTGCCTCAACGCACCCTAGTCCTGCTCCAGGAACATAAGATCGGTCTGTTCGGCGCCATCACATCCAAGCCCAAGTCCGATGCTGATGCAGAACTGGCCCCAGAATTGCGCAGTCAAGGCCTGGTCTATTACTCCCCGATTGTCGGTCTGCGGCAGCACTTCAACCTGGATATTTGCGCCCGACCTTGCCAGACCTTCAAGGGCAACCCACTCAACTTCATCCGCCGAGGTGCTGATGGTGGCGTGGAAGAGCCTGAAGTGGACACGGTGATCTTCCGCCAGAATACCGAGGGTCTGTATGGCGGCGTAGAGTGGACCAATCCTCCTGATAATGTGTATGACTCGCTGATGACACACCCCAAATTCTCAGTCAATTTTGGAGACGTTCCGCGCGAAGAATTGTCCGTTTCGACGCGTATTTTTACCCGCCGGGCCACGGAACGCATCTTGCGGGCAGCCTTTGAATATGCCAAGAAATTTGGCTACAAATCGGTGACCGTTTGTGAGAAGCCCAACGTGATTCGAGAAACCTCGGGGATGATGTTGGCCATGGGGAAAGAGATTGCCGCCGAATATCCTGGCATTGACCTATGGGATACCAATATCGACGCCCAAATGATGTGGCTGACCAAGAACCCCGAAGACTATGGCGTCATTGTGGCTGGCAATATGTTCGGCGATATCATCTCCGATGGCTTCGCCGGTCTGGTGGGAGGATTGGGCTTTGCCTGCAGCGCGAATGTCGGCGATGAAGTGGCAGTCTTCGAGCCTACACATGGGTCAGCGCCCAAATACGCCGATTATGAAATCTCGATTGTCAATCCCATTGCCATGATCCTCTCAGCCTGCATGATGCTCGATCACATTGGCGAGACGGAGACGGCGGATAAAATTCGCAAAGCAATTGCCCAGGTCGTTGAACAGGGTAAGGTTCGCACCTACGATATGATGAAGATGCGCGGTAAGCCCGACGTGGTCGAAAAAGGCGCCGCCTCCACATCCCAAATGGCCGACGCCATCATTGCGAAGTTGAAATAAGGAATCCACGAAGGGCACGAAGAAACACGAATATTATTTTCCTCTTTGTGTCCCTTCGCGTTCTTCGTGGTTAATAAGGAAACTTATGGACATCAACCAACTCTGGCCAGAACTGGCCTGGATTGAAGACCCCGATCTGCGAGCCAAGACTACCAAAACCTGGCAGCTTGCCCTGGAGCGCAGTGTGCTGACTCCAGAAGATTTGCAGCGCATCCCATTTACGCTGCTTGCAGGACCGGATCTGAAGGTCAGCTTTATGGCTCATAAGCGTGCCGTAGTGCATGTGGCCAAAGAAAGCGCTCTCAAGATGATCGAATTTTTTGGCGATGAACTCCCCATCAACTTGGACGTGGTAATTGCTGGCGCGATTCTGGCTGATGTAGGCAAACTGTTGGAGTATGAGCTTGACGAAAACGGCAATTCCTTGCAGGGCGTCTATGGCAAGTACCTGCGTCATCCCTTTTCCGGAGTATCACTGGCCGAAGAGTGCGGTGTGCCTGCCGAAGTCTGTCACATTATCGCTGCCCACGCCGCTGAGGGTGATCTGATCAAACGCAGCACCGAGGCCTACATCGTCCATCACGCCGATTTCATGACCTTTTTGCCCTTCAAAAGCAGATTGAAAGTTTAACATTGAATCCACGAAGATCACTAAGAACACTAAAAAATCTTTGTGATCTTTGTGGCCCTTGGTGGATTCATATGAGTCAAACATTTGCAGAAAAGATCCTTGCCAAGAAAGCTGGCCTCGAGCGTACAGTCCCTGGCCAGATCGTCGAGATCACGCCCGATGTAGCGCTTTCTCACGATAACACCGCCCCCATCTATGGCATCTTTCAGCGTATGGGCGGGGAGCGGGTGTTCGATCCCGCTATGCACGCTATCTTCATCGATCACGCTGCCCCGGCGCCGACGACCAAGCACGCTGAGAACCACCGCATCATCCGTGAGTTTGTTGCAGAACAGGGTATCGGTAATTTCTTCGATGTTGGGCGCGGTATCTGTCATCAGGTGCTAGTGGAGGAAGGGCTCGCCCTGCCTGGCGAAATTGTTTTAGGCTCCGACTCTCACACCCCTCACGCTGGAGTGACGGGCGCCTTCGGGGCTGGGATTGGACGCTCAGAAATGGCCTCGATTTGGGCGGTTGGCTCGCTCTGGCTGCGCGTCCCTGAAAGCATGCAGATCACCGTCGATGGGCAATTCCATCCTGGTGTGACCGCCAAAGACCTGGCGCTCAAGGTGATAGGCGATCTCGGTGCTGATGGGGCGTTGTATATGTCTGTCGAATGGCAGGGATCAGCTATCCAGGCATTGGATTTGTCCCAACGGGCAACGCTGCCTAACATGATGGCCGAAATGGGTGCGAAGAACAGCTATATCCCCCCAGACGAGAAGGTGATTGCCTATTTGAAGGGGCGCGCCAAACGTCCCTTTGAGGTTGTTTCCCCCGACCCTGACGCAAACTACGCCCAAAGCTATGCCTACCAGGTAGAGTCTATCGAGCCGATGATTGCCTGTCCCCATACCGTCGACAACGTCAGGCCTCTCTCAGATGTAGCCGGGACTCATGTCGATCAGGCTTTCTTGGGCACTTGCACTAATGGCCGCCTGGATGATCTAGCCGCCGCTGCTGAAGTGCTCAAGGGGCATTCAGTTGCCCCCGGAAGGCGCCTGCTGGTCATCCCTGCTTCCTCCCAGGTCTATCTGGACGCTCTCAATGCAGGCTATATCGAGACCTTCCTCGAGGCGGGTGCGATCATCGAGAGCCCTGGCTGCGGACCCTGCATGGGCAACCACATGGGTGTGCCCGCGGTGGGTGAGGTCAGTATCAGCACGGCCAATCGCAACTTCCGCGGCCGCATGGGAACCAAGGAGAGCGAGGTATATCTCGCCAGTCCGGCGGTTGTGGCGGCGTCGGCAGTGGCAGGAGAAATTGTTCATCCGAAGGATTTGTAATCATTCGTTTGCAGGTTAGCAAGTTGCACGTTCAACGTTCGAACTTGCCAACGTGTTAACGATAAGAGAGAATGGACGATGGAAAAAATTATCCGCGGCCGTGTCTGGAAATACGGCGACAACGTTAACACAGATGTAATCTTCCCCGGTAAATATACCTATACCGTCAGCGATCCCCAGGAGATGCCCCAATATGCTCTTGAAGATTTGGATCCCAGGTTTGCTGGTGAAGTGCAGCCTGGTGATATCATCGTCGGTGGGACAAACTGGGGCTGTGGATCGTCGCGTGAGCAGGCTGTGGTTTGTCTAAGTGAAGCCAACCTGGGTGCCATTATCGCGAAATCCTTCGCCCGTATTTACTATCGTAATTGCCTGAATAACGCCTTGCCTGCAATTGTCAGCCCCGATGCTGTGGAAGCCATAAAGGATGGCGAAACCATTGAGATCGATCTAGCTGCCGGAGAAATCCGCTGCGCCGCGGGGATGTTTACATTTCCTCCGTTACCAGATGCAGTAATGGAGATTTTCAATGCGGGTGGGTTGATCGAATATACACGCCAGAAATTGATTGCTCGAACCTAGTTCATTATCTTGGTCACATATCCTTGACTGTCTACGAGAGATTCGTTATTATACGTGCAATACACGTGTAATTGTGAGGTTAAGTCATGCAAAAGAAATTGACCATTACCATAGATGAAGAGGTCTACGAAGGTTTATATAACACTATCGGCCGTCGGAAGATCAGCCGTTTCATTGAAGAATTAGTGCGACCTTATGTTATTTCGGAAGGCCTTGAATCCGCATACATGAAAATGGCGCAAGACGAGCAACGCGAAGCTGAGGCTTTAGAATGGGCGGAAGGGACTATTGGAGATGTCGGCGATGAAACGCGGTGAGGTTTGGTGGATAAACTTCGAACCTTCAATGGGGGGTGGGATCAGAAAAAAACGCCCTGCGGTGGTTGTAAGTAACGACGCAGCGAATAAATACCTAAACCGTATACAAGTTGTCCCTCTGACGAGTAAGATCGGCCGTATATACCCCAGTGAAGCATTGGTCACAGTCGGGGGACAACAGAGCAAGGCTTTAGCGGATCAAATCACCACTGTTAGCAAGCAACGAGTTTTCAATCATGAAGATACCTTGTCCAGCGCTGATGTTCGCAAAATCGAGCGTGCTATAAATATTCAACTAGGTTTGAGGAAAAACTAAAATGAGCTCACTTAGTCACCAGATGGCCCAATTTGCCATCGATTTACAATATGAAGACATTCCCCCAGATGCCCTTCACGAAGCCAAGCGCTTCCTATTAGATAGCATGGGCTGTGCATTGGCCGCTGTTAAGAACGATGATATGCAGGCCATGTACCGCTTCACAGAGAAATTGGGTGGCACCCCGGAAGCGACGGTCATTGGCAACGGTCTGCGCACCAACGCGCCCAACGCGGCTTTGATGAACTGTCTGCTGACGCGCGCCCTGGACTACAACGATATCTACTGGGAGCAGGATCCCTCCCACCCATCGGATATCATTGGCGTTGCGCTGGCAGCCGCCGAAGCCAATGGCAAGAATGGGCGTGATGCCCTGGTAGCCATATTGATTGCCTATGAACTGGAGATGCGCTGGTGCCATGCCGCCGAACCAGGAGTACGCGAGGTGGGCTGGCACCATGCCACCCTGACCCAGTTTGTCAGTCCCTTAGTGGCCGGCCGCATGTACGACCTGGATATCGAACAGATGGTGGCTGCGGTGGGCATCAGCGGCAGCAGTCACTTCACCCTGGGGGGTGTAGTGGCCGGGCATCTCACCAATATGAAGAACACCGCTGACCCCCTGGCTGCGCAAGCAGGAGTGATCGCCGCGCTGATGGCGCGCGAGGGTTATGAAGGCCCTGTGGAAGTCATCGAGGGAAAAGAGGGCTTGATCGAAGTGCTCAACAATGTCGAGTGGCGCCCGGACTGGTTGGTCAAGGATTTGGGGAAGCAGTTCATGATCACCCAGTGCAGTTACAAAGCCTTCCCCACGGAGGCGCTGACGCACCAGCCCATCAGCGCGGCTTTGAAAGTCTGCCGTGAGCACGACCTGGCTGGCGAAGATATCGCCGAAATCCTGGTCGAGACGACCACACGCGGTGCGGATATTCTCTCCGATCCTAGCAAATTTGCGCCTAAGACCAAAGAGACGGCTGATCATTCGTTGCCCTATGTGATTGCTGCCGCAGTGGCGGATAGCAACGTTTTACCCGCTTCTTTCAGCGATGAGAAACTCAAAGACCCGCGCATTTGGGACCTGCTGGGGAAGATCAGGGTGGTCGCTGATCCCGAAATCGATGCCTTGTTCCCTGGGATCAAAAGGGCCAGGGTCAGTATCACAACCCTCGGGGGCAGTACCCACACCGCGCAGGTGGATCACGCCAAAGGGTCGCCAGAGAACCCCATGTCCGATGAAGAGATCATCGCCAAATTCCGCGCCAACGCAGAGGGTGTGGTCAGCTCAAGGCGTCAGGATGAGATCATCGAGGCCACATGGGGATTTGACGATGTGAAAAATTTGGGGGATTATATGCGATTGTTGATCAGTGAATAACCAAATTCAGGAACCGTGTTCCTCCAAGGAACACGGTTCCTGTGGAATTATCCCAATTGGAAGCAGACAGAGTGGGTGTTCGTTTTCTGGTAATCCTAAAACTTGCTTGATTTCTTCATCCCTAAAAGCTCCCACATAAACGGTTCCTAATCCCATTGCCACACACTGCAAGGCGACATTTTGTGCCGCGGCACCCACTTCCATATGTGCATACCGCACGCCGCGCTCACCATATTTCACCGTTGTGCGTTCGTAGATGGCACTGATGACCAAAACCACTGCAGCCTGTAAGATCATATCTTGCTCGAGTGCAGCACGATAGACGGCTTGGCGTTGATCATCTGGGAGTATTTTTATCAGGGAGTTTTTATGGGGATTGTGGCGGTAAACGCCGGGCTGGAGACCCTCTACGTAACCAACAACGACGCACAATTCCAGGGGGTTGAGCGCACCTGCAGAGGGGATGGTACGACGGTTGGGCGCTTGTGTAACCCCCAAAGCGGACCAGAGTAATTGCGACAACTCGCCTAAGTTGATAATACCATCTTGGTATTCTCGTACCGATCTACGTTGGGCGAAGGCTTCTTCAAGGGATGTGTCACCATGATAGTCAGGGCTCGGCAACTTCTTGATGATTCCTGAATTTTCCATCCTTATGATTTCAACCTAATAACTTCATACACTTTCAGGGGATGGCTTTTGCCTTTTGCAAGAATGGGCTGAGCTGACCGTACATTCACTTGACCTTTTACATGCTGATAAGCCGCGCCGCTGATCAAGATCTGGTTGGATGTGGCATTCTCTTGAATACGCTTGGCGGTATTGACACTGTCGCCGATGGCGGTGTAATCGATGCGTTTCTCTGTGCCTATCAGCCCGAGCACGGCCTCTCCATAGTGGATACCCAAGCCAAAGTCGAGTTTGGCAACCGAGGGCATCTTATCGTGCAAGGCTTGAATAGCCTGACGCACCCTCAAGGCGGCGCGCACAGCTCGCAAGGTGTGGTCGGGTTGCGGGATGGGGGCGTTGAACCAGGCCATGACGGCATCGCCCATGAATTTGTCGACTGTGCCTTCTTGCTCGAGGATCGCGTCAGCGGCAGCGGCGAGGTACTGGTTGAGTACGGTGACTAATTCTTCGGGTGACAGGTTCTCACTGTAGCTGGTGAAGCCGCGGATATCTGCAAACAGCGTTGTAATAAAGGCGCGTTCACCACCTAATTGAATTTTATCGGGGTTGAGCTGTTCGATGACGGCCGGGGATACCATACGGGCGAATAAACGTCTTTGCGCTTCGAGACGTCTTCTCTCGGTAACATCGTCAAGCACAATAGCGACTCCCTGCGTAGTTGCCTGGGCATCTTTTAGAGGGGAGAAATTGAGCTGAAGATTTACCAATCCGCGTTGAGGCAATGTCGGGTTGAGTTCCATGCCTACAATGGTTTTGTCTGTGCTCTGTACCTGGGTGATTGGCTCCGACAATATAGCAGCTAATTCTGGCAGGCTGGTGAGAAGATCATGTTGAAGCAGACCCGAGGCGGTACGTGCTAGGATACGTTCCGCGGCGCGGTTGCAGAGGGTGATCTTGTTTTGAATGTCGGTGGTGATCACGCCGCTGGCAATGGATGCGAAGACATTGTCCATCAGGTTTTTGAGTTCGGTCACTTCGGCCAGGGTTTGGCGCACAGATTCGAACAAGCGTGCGTTTTCAATGGCCACGGCGGCCTGGTTAGCAAACGCCGAAAGCAGATCACGCTCGGAATTGGTGAACAATCCGGTGCGAATGCGATTGTCGGCGTAGATCACGCCGGTGAGTTCTTCCTTGACTTTGAGAGGCACGCATAAGATCGAGCGCAGGTTGTAGGCAACGATACTATCTTGTCCTCCGAAGCGAGGATCTTCGATGGCATTGGTTGTGACAATCGGTTGTGAGTTTTCCACGACACGGTCGATGATTGTGCCGCTGATTGCGAAATCTGCTTCCTGAATGGACTCTTGTTCCCAGTTGCGGGCGATGCGGATTTTGAGTTCACCGCGATCATCTCGAAGCATCAGGAAACCGCGCTCTGCTCCGGTCAGGCGAATGATGGTATCCATTACAATGCGCAGCACTTCGGGAAGTTCGAGAGATGAATTGACGATCTGTCCGATATCGGCAAGGGCGCGCAGGTCTTTGAGCTCTTCGCTGTATTGGGCAACTTGACGGCCAACACGGGAGATATGCCCGGCCATGCGGGTCAGGTTATCGCTGGCGCGCCTGGCACCTTCAGGGCCTTGCTTCTCGAGCATTTCTCCGATGAGATCAATTTGATTGCTAATTTGGAGTAACTGCTGATCGGGAAGCAGGGTAAAAGTAGTGGTTTCATCTTGCATGGAGGCCTCCTTGCGGTGCCTTTGGGAGCAGGGAATTATTCTTCTACGCAATCCACTCAAACGTTGGTTTGATTCGCCAGCATTTGCGGTAATCATTGAGCATAACTGCCATGAATTCAGATCATGTGTTTTTTATAGTGTACCCTAAGATTTATTCATTTTCCAAGTAGAATTCATGTCTCTCTAGGAATTGCCGGGGTAGCTCCCAGATTTTGGGGTGTGGGGGGGGGGGGGCCCCC